>JAYTUL010000059.1:0-5839 GCA_043744555.1 bacterium
CGGAGCATCCTTTATGAAGCCGCCACAGTGTATCCCTATAGCGTCAGTGGTCGCGGGATGAGTTGTAGGCAATAATCGTTAAAAACTAGTTTTTTTATAGTATTTTAACGATTATGTTGTGATATTCGTTAAAATATGTATAATAAACCACATGGCTCGTACAAACCATACGCTTGGCGCGATTCAGTTACTCCGAGAGAGATATCACAAAGCTTTGCCTGGCAAAGAAGCTTTGATGCGCGTTGTAAGTGAGGCAGAGATACCGGAGCACGTCTACAACTCAAATGCGATTGAAAACAGCACGCTTACACTTGAAGAGACAGAGAAGATACTTCTTCAGATTGACCTCGATCGCTACGTGAGCGAACGCGAGATCTTTGAAGCCAAGAATTTGGCGCGGGTCACATCCTATATTGAGCAGAAGGCAAAAGAAGCTGAGTTGTCCAAAGAAATAATGCTCTTTTTACACAAGATGCTCATCGGTAACATCCGTGATGAAATCGCTGGTCGATTTCGTGCGACGGGTGAATGGGTACGGGTAGGCGCACACATCGGCGCTGACCCAATGGAAGTAGAGCGCTTACTAACCGTTATGCTCTCCACCTATACTGCAGATGCTACGAGTACTATCGTGGAGCGCATTGCGCGTTTACATCTCACGTTTGAAAATATTCACCCGTTTTGTGATGGAAATGGCCGTATTGGTCGTGTATCAAATAACTATCTACTCATTCGCGAGGGGTATACACCCATTAATATTGCGTTCATCAATCGTAGAGAGTACTACGATGCGTTCAAGGAGTTTGAAGCGAAAGGAAGTACAAAAATTATGGAGGAGATCGTTGGCCGAGCACTCGCTAATAGCTTGCATAAGCGACTTGCATATTTGGAGGGCAAAGAGATCATTACACTCAACGAGTATGCAAAACGTCACAAGCTCGTACATGCCAATCTCATCAACAAAGCCAAGCGTCAGACCATAGAAGCCTTTCTTGAAAATGGTGTTTGGAAAATAGGAGTTGATTAAAAAAAATTACGTGAAGGAATGTGAAACCGCACGAGCAAAGTCCTAGACCTAATCCCGTACACAGCTTCCGCCCTGATCAGCAACAGGTTTTAACACACAGTGATATTTTGCGGGGCAGGTCGGGGCATCCTTTATAAAGCCGCCACAGTACTGTTCTGTGGCGTCTGGGGTGGTAGTTGCGGAAGGAGTACTTGTTGTGCCCTTAGGCAGATTCATGGGGAGTGTAGTCGAGGATAGTGAGTGCTTTTTTATCTGCGCTTGAAATGTTGAGATAAGTATCTCTTTGTTCGTACTGCTTATTATGTCCATGGTCTTTCCATATTGACTGCCGATATAGAAAGCGAGTAAGGGGAAAACTACAACAAATAGAAATACTGCTAGCCACCACGATGTCCAGGTCACGCGGTTCCATTGGACGCCCTTCATCTGCGATGCTTCATTGATGGACTTCACCATCCCGTCAATTTGTTCATTCATGTATTTCATAAATTAAGTATAGCAAAAACATCCTCATGAGTGGATGTTTTTGTGCAAGTATTATTTTCTCATCCCAAACTCTTTTCCAGGCCAGCGGTAGAATAGTACTGGTACGAGTACTAGTGTTAGGATCATAGCGAACATAAGACCGAACATAATCGAATATGCGAGCGGGCCCCAAAGTGGCGACGCGGTCGTAAGCGGTATCATGCCAATGGCAGTAGTGATAGTGGTAAGGAATATTGGCCGCAAGCGAACTGCTGAACCTTCGATGATGACCTCACGTAGTGACTTGCTTTGGTTGGCCTCATCTCGAAGCATGCGTATGACGGAATCGAGCAAAATAATGGCGTGGTTGATGATAACCCCCGCCAAGGCTATGACCCCCAAGACTGAAGAGAATGAGAGAGTCTGACCTGAAAGTGCGAGTCCTGCGAGTACTCCAATAAGTGAAAGCGGGATAACCATAATGAGGTAGATGGGGAAGCGGAAGGAGTTGAACTCAAGCACCATAATGGCGAGCGTGAGCATGATACCCGCAATGAGCGCGAGACCCATTTCTTTGAATGACTTGTTCACGTCTTGCGTTTCTCCCGCATAGTCTATAATAACGCCGTCAGGTAGACCAAGTTCCGCCAGTGCACGCTTTTTGAACTCCTTGTTAAGATCTATTGCGGTGAATTTGGGCTTTACGTTTGAGGTGACGGTGGCTATGCGCTTTCTGTTCTCGTGGCTTATTGCAGCTCGGCTTTGACTTACATGGGCGGTAATGACAGAGCCCATAAGTATCATGCCTCCTGGGGTAGCGATGGGGATCTGACGGATACTGTCGATTGTGGTCTTGATGGTATCTTCTGGATTTACAAAGTTGGGATTAAGGTCGAGCTTCACCACAACATCTGTGTCTTTCTGCTGCTTCTTGATGGTCGTGGCGATGGTGCCCGAGACCGCTGTGCGAAGCGTCTGCGCTACCTGTGCCGCACTTACTCCCACTTGTGCAGCCTTATCGCGGTCGATAACGATCTCGAATTGGGTACCATTATCACGAAGTGAAGTCTGCACATCTAATGTGCCGTTTATTTTCTTAAGCAATCGTTCTGCATTATCTGCGGCTATTCCGAGCTTGTCGAGGTCATCGCCGACAAACTTGATCTGGATGGGTGCACCTGATGGTGGGCCACCTGCAGCTTGTTCTACACGCACATCAGCAGAGGTTATGGGTGCGAGCTTTTTGCGTAAATCTTCCATTACGAATGTAGAATCCTTGTCTCGGTCTTTTTTTAATATTACGGTGATATTTGCAAGCTTAGACGCTGAGCCTGGACCCGCCTGATCAAAACTTGAGCTCTGACCCACTGTAGTGACGAACGATTCTGCGTATGGGTAGTCATAGAGCATTTCTTCAACCTCACGCGTGGCAAGATCAGTAACTGTAAGGGGAGTGCCCTGCGGTTTCTCAATTTGAATATAAACAAAGTTTTGATCACTACCGGGGAAGAACTTCACTTTTACAAATCCGAACACAGGAAGGAGTATAGCGGCCACAAGTCCAAGTGCCATGAGCCCCATAAAAATATTCTGTGTGCGCTTGCTGTCAAAAATTCGCCCAAGAAATGCCTTGTACCACGTCTTTGATATCTCAGTATAATGTTCCTGCATATCTTCGAACTTACTCTTATGATCCTTCGTGAAGATAACTGCAAGTAGCGGCACCATACCAAGGGCGACGAATATGGAGGCGACGAGAACGAAGATGATAGTGAAGGGGATAGATGAAACGAATTTTCCAACTATACCGGTCAGGAAAAAGAGTGGGAAGAAGAATGCAACAGTTGCCATTGTTCCTGCAATAAGCGGCCATGCGTATTCATGAATAGACGCCACTGCGGCTTTTTCTGCGCTTCCATATATCTTGATCCTCGTATGTATCGCTTCAGTCATAACGATGCCCGAGTCCACGAGAATACCTATCGCTAAGATAAGCGAAAAAAGCGAAATGAAGTTTATGGTGTTGCCTGAGGCATAAAGACCTATAAATGCGATAACGAAAGAAAGTGGAATAGAGAGCGCCGCAACAACTGATTCGCGCCAACCAATGGTGAGAAAAAGCACAAGCATCACCAAGGCAACTGTCTCGAGTCCGACTTTTGTCAGTTCACGAAGGTCCTTTGTCACGAGCGCGCCTCGGTCGAATGAGACCACAACGTTTGCGCCCGTAAGTATGGTATTTTTCAGTTCCGTGATGCGCTTCTCAACGTCGCTAGTGATCGCTGTCACATCACCACCGCTCTTCTTGTAGACATAGAAAGTAACTGCCTGAGCGCCAGGAGCACCACCGACACTTGCGCGTGAGTATGACCTTGGTACTTCAAGTCCATCAGAAATCAATGCGATATCGCGAAGGTACACTGGCACTCCTCCCGCAGATGAGATCTCGATATCGGGTATCTGTGCAGGTGTGTCGATAGAACCCGCAAATTTAATGGGGTAGCTTACGTCCGCGACGGTAATGTCGCCTATAGGAAATGATGCATTGGCGGCCTGAAGAGAGGAGGTCACTTGATCAATGCGAAGTCCATATTTTTGCAATGCTTCTTTTTTGAGGATAACCTGCACTTCTTTAGCACGCGTACCACTCACAGAAACTTTCGAAACACCCCTTATCTTCTTTAGTTCATCTTTGACATCATCTCCCAAGCCCGCGAGTTCCCCCTGTGGACGATCTACAGATACTGAAACAATAAGAATGGGCTGGTCAGCAAAATTGACCTTGATGATTGTTGGCTGCTCGGCTTCTTTAGGAAAGTCGACCTTCGCTCTGTCCACAGCATCCTTAAGATTCTGTATCGACTTATCAATATTTGCGCTTGCGGTGAACTGGGCGGTAACGACAGAGACCCCCTCTCGCGAAGAAGAAGTGACCTTGTCGATGTCTTCAAGGTTTGCTGCTTCATCTTCAAGCTTGTTTGTGATGAGCTTTTCGATATCTTCTGCAGACGCACCACGAAGCACTGTGCTCACAACACCGATAGGGACGATGACCTCAGGTGCTGATTCTTTGGGAATACTGACCAAAGAAAAGAGCCCCATGACGGTGAGCGAAAACATGAGCATATAGGTAAATGCTCGACGTTTGAGAAAAAAGTTCCAAAGTGGGTGCATATTATTTGCTCAAAGTTATTGCCTGACCTTCTTTTAAGCCGCGGGCATCTATGACTATTTCCATTTCCGGAGTGAGGCCCTCAACTATCTCTATCTGGTCTCCAAGAAGCTTTCCTTCTTTGACTGGATGGGCAACAAGCGTACTCGACGCACTTACAGTGAATACCCGTGCACCAAGTGGGGTGATCTTTAGTGCAGAAAGTGGAATCTGAATATTTTTATTTTTGTTTGTTGCGACCACACGTGCGCGCATTGCTTCAATTCGTACGGATTGACCGTTGATAAGTGCACTCTGTGAACCAAGAATTCCGATACGTATCTCTATCTTCTTCGTTTTTGGGTCGATTGCGTGTGCAATACTAGTAATGACGCCTGGGACACTCCCTTCAATGGTTACTTTACCTCCCACCTTGAGCACTATTGCATCTTCAAGAGTGGTGTAGCTCACCACCTCAAGTGCGCCATTGTTTGACACGACTGCAACCTCGCCAAATGGGGGAATGAAGTCGCCGGTGTGTACCGAGATCGAGTTAATGGTCCCACTTATTGGACTACGAATGATTGTACTTTCGAGCCTTGCTTCAGCGGCCTGAAGTAGTCCTAGTGCAGACTTAAGCGATGCCTCTGTTGAAGCAGTGCTACCCGTATTGCTAAGTTCAAGACTCTTTTGGGCGACCTTGCTGGCTGAGATACTCGCGTTGAGTGCAGTCCTGCTTATGGCGATGACGGAGAGTGATCCGCCGACTGCGGCACGAGCGAGTCCCGTGCTTGTCTTATAGCCTTCTATGGTAGATTGTGAGGCACTATTGTCTGGAATCGCATGGTTGAGGGCTAGCGAAAGATCGTCAAGATAGGTTTTCACCGTATTTGCCTCATTCTCGATCGTGTTGAGTTCAGCCACAAGATCATCGTTCTCAGTAAAAGTTCGATTGCGTCTCTCTCGAGTTGAAAGTAAAGACTCAATGTTTTGGTGTTCTGCCTCAAGAGCTATAACGAGTTTTGCATCAGACACTGAAACGACGAACTTCGCTTCGCGCGTCTGGGGGTTTGAAAATTGTCCGTCAGTTTTCGTACGTACAGCATCATCGAGAGTCACATATACGGTCTTTATAGTGTTCTGCGCCTGCGTCTTGGCATTTGTAAGTGAAGTGACTGATAAACCGGTATTGATCT
>JAYTUL010000060.1:0-22183 GCA_043744555.1 bacterium
GCAATATTTGTAGAAATTGAAGCTATGCCTTGTCCTGCCTTCGCCGCATCATATGCACCCTGCGCTTGTACTACTCCGGCTCGCTCGGCACTATTGTCGAATTCTGCGATGACCTCACCTGCGCGGACATAGTCGCCAAGCTTTTTGTATACTGCCACAAGTCTGCCTGAAGACTCGGCACGGACATCTGCCTCACTTTTCGAAGAGACAGTTCCGAGGAGGGGGAGCGGTGTAGAGATCTGTGAGAGCGTTGCGACTGAAGCAACTGTTATCGCCCTATCAGCCTTAACAACTTCTGCTTCGGAAGCGGAGGAACTACTAAAGTATCTCCAAACGAGAATTCCGGAGACAGCAATTACTATTCCTACGATAATTTTTGTTTTCATTCCTTTCATTTTGTTTGATGTATGTGAACTCATGATGATGGTAAATTGCAATATTAAATTATTTATTTTTTTGTGTGACCAATTTTATAAGAACGCTGTCGAAGGCTTTCGTGATAAGTGTTCGATCTTTGACGGGTATTATATCAAAGATTTTTTTAAGCTCTGACTCTATTATCTTGTGTGCATTGGAAAATTCTTTAGTACCCTTTGGGGTGAGTGCGAGGATGTGCTTTCTACGATTGTCGGGGTCTTCCTTTCTGGTGAGTATGCCGTTTCGTGAAAGGCTATTGATATGCCTGCTTACGGTCGCTTCCGTGAGGTGCAGATAGAGAGCAATGTCACTCTGCGAAGCCTTGCCTTTGCAATGGAGGGGGAGAAGTATGAGAAACTGTGAAAAGCTAATATTTCCCACCTTTTGCAGCTTCTGCTCGAGCTTTTTCTGTACTAAAAAATAAGTTTGATGGATGCTATACATGAAGCTCTTGCTCCAATCCAAACTGCCTCCTGCCTTGTTGACGAGTTTCATAAAATCTATCTTAGCACACTAAGTGTTAGTGAGTCAAGAAAATAAGCTAACTTTTCTAACCCTCATGATGTACTCATGAAGTTGGTTACTTTTGCCTCTCTCGCCTAGTGGAGTTTATAACTTCTCGAGCTGTTGACCATCTCTGGTGTCTTTCACTTCAAAGCCATGTTCGCGGATGACATCGCGCAAACGATCAGACTCTGCGAAATTTTTCGCATCTCGCGCTGCTTTTCTCTCGTGGAGGAGTGCAGTTACTTCCGGAGGAAATAGTAGGTGTTTTACAGAATTGTATTTTGCCTCAAGTCCAAGACCAAGGACTACATCAAAACGAAAGATGGTTGCAATCTTATCTGCATTAGTGACTCCAGTGTCTTTGAGAAGGTCCCATGAGAGAGCGAGTGCTGAGGCGGTGTTGAGATCGTCATCAATAAATGTCTTAAACAGAAGCATGTATGCCTCATGTGGCGAGCCTACCGTGTCGCCTAAATTGACGAGCATATTAGAAAGACGATGATACGCCGTTGCCGCAGCCTTAAGTGACTCCCAAGTAAAATTGAGTTGCGTGCGGTAGTGGGCAGTGAGGAGCCAGTAGCGATAGTCGAGAGGGTGCAAGCTTTGTTTGGCAAAATTATCGAGGGTGTACGTGTTGCCTAGTGATTTGGACATCTTTTGTCCGTCGACATTCATAAATGCAGAATGCATCCAAAAATGCGCGAGGGGTACACCATTTGCGGACTCACTCTGCGCTATCTCATTGGTGTGGTGTACGGGTATGTGATCGATGCCGCCTGTGTGAATATCGATAGTTTCTCCTAAGCAGGCCTTAATTATTGCCGAACACTCGATATGCCATCCCGGAAAACCTTTCCGATCAACTCCGAGTGGCGAATCCCATTCTTGCTCTCTTGTATGTCCGTCTAGTGGCGAAAATTTCCATAGGGCAAAATCAGTAGAATTTTTCTTTTCACCCATTTCAACTCTTTGGCCAGCATTCATACCCACAACATCGAGGTGTGCGAACTCTGCGTAGCGAGGGAACTTGCTTGTATTAAAATAAATTCCGTCAGACGTAGTATAGGTAAAACCCTTTTGGTCTAAAGTTTCGATCATCTCCACTTGTTCAGAAACGAAATTGGTCGCACGTGGGTATTCTGAAGCCTTTTGAATATTGAGAGCGGCAAGGTCACGATAGAATGCATCTGAGTAGTGGGTAATGATGTCTTCAATGCGCTTACCTTCACGCATGGCACCGACGACCATCTTGTCTTCACCCTCATCGCCGTCTGAGACCAAGTGTCCGACGTCGGTAATGTTCACCACTTGCTTTACGCTGTATCCATTCATCTCAAGTGCTCGTCGCAATACATCTGCAAATACATATGCACGGAGATTGCCTATGTGCGCGTAGTTGTAGACCGTTGGGCCGCAGTTGTACATCGCAACCTGTTGGGCGGAGATCGGTTTGAATTCCTCAATTTGCCGCGATGCGGTGTTATAGAGTTTGAGACCCATATTCGATCAAAGCCATTTTTTGTAACGAAAAACAAAGAATGTGGTGACAGGGATAATGAACATGATTCCGAGTATGATCCAGAAGTCATGAGCCACACCTATGATTGGGGTATCATGTGTTGACATTGCAAATATCTGACTAATGAGCCCAGCTGGTGCAACAAGAAACGCTGTTGCAGTAAGTACTTTCATAATCTCGTTGGTCTTCGTGGTAAGCAGGGAATCATTGGTCGAGCGGAGGTCGTTAAGTACTTCTTTTTGATCTTCGAGCATCTCTTCGACTTTGTAGTATTCGCCAGTAATGTCGTCGGTGTAGTGACGGAAATCCTTACCGAAAAATTCTTCGCAAGCGATACCGAGCGAATGTAGGACGCCTTTGTGTAGGCGTAGGGCACGATGAAATGCAAGTAAGTCGCGATGGACCGCAGAAAGCGAAACGACCATCTGCCGCTCTTGTCCGTGGAAGATACGTTCTTCTACTTCGCGTAATTTTTCGCCGATGATGGATAGCTCGTGACCAAGGGAGGAGTAGATCTTTCGTATCATATAGAAGAAAAGAAAGCCTGCGTGTTCACCTATCTCGCTCTTGTTGAGAATGGAATTTACCTCAAAGACCTTTGAGAACTTGTGCAGTGGGTCCAACAGCTCATAACGAACTGTGATTATGAACTTCTTGCCGATGATGAAGTCAACTTCTTGGCTTGAATTACTATGGCTGTGGCGGATAGCGGGGAAGTGGAGGATGAGGTAGATGAAGTTCTCGTAGTGGTCGACCTTGGGACGAAGCGATGGGGTGAGGAGTTCGTCTGCTACTATCGGATGAATGTCGAATTCTTCCATGATCTGACGAACTTCTTCGTGTGAAGGACGCTCCATGTCGATCCAGACAAGATCACGATAATTGTAGCGATTAATCATATGACTATTATAACTGATATATCACAATATGCACCAGATAGCAGGCGGGTATATTACCCGTAACTCTTGACATGTTTCGTCACACTAGATAGAGTCTGCTGTAGATTAAATTTTAAATAGGAGACCAACATTATGTTGCCTTTGTTTAAGCGCACGTCTGCAGAAGAATTAAGTTGTGCATACAAGTACAAAACTACAGCTGAAGTTACCGCTACATACGACTCCATCGGACATTTCTCAGAAGGCTTGGCGGAGGCTCGCCTCAACGGCAAGTGGTTCCACATTCACCCCGACGGTAAACCTGCCTACACCGAGCGCTATAATTCCGTCCATCCATTCTCTGAAGGCTTGGCGATAGCTCGCCCCAAAGTCAAAGAGTTCCACATTCGTCAAGACGGCAAACCCGCCTACACTGAGCGCTATGACTCCCTCTGGTCATTCTCTGAAGGCTTGGCGGTGGCTCGCCTCAACGGCAAACAGTTCCACATTCGTCAAGACGGCAAACCCGCCTACACCGAGCGCTATGACTACGTCGGACACTTCTCTCAAGGCTTGGCGGAAGCCATCCTCTACGGCAAGAGGTTCCACATTCATCCCGACGGCAGTATCGCCGACTGACCGACAATCACTACCCCTACCCATTTTTCTGTGGTAGGGGTTTTTCATTTCTAAATTAATTCAAAATCATATCTACCAATCCCCCCACTCCGAAAGATTGACCCGAATGATTATGTTTGGGATAATAAGGCGCATGAAATTTACTTGGTGGGAGAGCAATAGCCGACTTATTCTTAGTGTGGTCTTGGGCGTGCTGTTATTTGTTGCGGGAGTACATTACGGATACAACAACCGTCCTGAAATAGACAGAGTCGTGGGTGTTGTCCATACATCTGAGAATGCATCCAATACTCCACTTGCACTCGAAACATGTACAGATGCAAAAGGCGTCGAAGTTACATGCTTACTAACCCGTGACGAGGTCAAAGCCAAGAGCGTAGAGGCAGCTGACTTCAATCAATTCTGGAAAGTATGGAATATCATCAATGACAAGTACGTGCCTACCAAGCATAAGGCAGTCTCCAATCAGGAGAAGGTCTGGGGAGCAATAGGCGGCCTCGCCAGCTCACTTGGGGATCCGTACACATACTTCATGCCTCCGCAGCAAAAATCCCTTTTTGAACAAGATGTGACAGGTACATTTGGAGGAGTCGGAATGCAGATCGGAGTAAAGAACGGACTGCTTACGGTCATCGCGCCACTGAAAGGTTCGCCAGCAGAGAAAGCAGGTATAAGGAAGGGTGACATCGTGCTCCGCATAGACAGTGCAACGACGACCAGCATGGACGTAGACAAAGCGCTCTATCTTATCCGCGGTCAGGTCGGCAAACCTGTTCGTCTTTCGCTTATCCGCGAGGGAGTCAAAGAGCCTTTTGATATATCAATTGTCCGTCAAGTCATACAGGTCCCAACTATAGACACAGAGAAACGCGGTGATGTATTCATAATTCGCCTGTATGGCTTCCCAGCTACGGGCGCCGAGCTCTTCCGTGGCGCACTTCGAGAGTTTATTCAGTCTGGCTCGAACAAACTTGTCGTCGATGTGCGTGGTAACCCCGGAGGATACCTCGAAGTAGCCGTTGATATCGCGAGCTGGTTCTTACCGCAAGGGCAGGTTGTCGTAAGCGAAGAAGAGAAGAACGGGGTAGGGCAGGTATACCGCAGTAAGGGCTACAACGTATTTGGCGACAAATTCCACATGGTCATGCTTATTGATGGCGGCTCCGCTTCTGCAGCTGAGATCTTGGCTGGTGCACTCGAGCAGCACGGTGTCGCGACTCTTGTGGGGAGCAAATCATTCGGCAAAGGTTCTGTTCAAGAACTCATACCCATCACCCCCGATACATCTCTTAAGGTCACTATCGCAAGGTGGATAACCCCGAACGGTACCAACCTTTCCGACGGCGGACTTGATCCAAATATGAAAGTTGAGATTACAAAGGATGATGTTGATCACGCCAAAGACCCACAACTTGATAAGGCAATCGAGCTTCTTCATTCAGGCAAATTCCCCCCACAACAAACAGCAAGCACCACCGCAGTTTCAGTCCACAAATAGATAATACGCTTATCAGGCAGTGTTTCTTGCCTTTTTGAGCCATATCCGTATAATAAGCGACACGCAGTTAGGTGAATTGGTTTCGACCATTTTATCTATTTACCAAAGAAACCGCTCACAAATATGGTTTCATAGGATGTCTTATACGAACTAAATACGTATTGTATGCAAGTAATTTTATTGTCAGACGTCAAGAACGTCGGAAAGAAGTATGACATTGTAGATGTCGCTCCAGGATATGCGCGCAATTTTTTGCTTGCAAAGGAGCTCGGAGAGGCAGTTACCAAATCAAATGCAAAGCGCGTTGCCGATCTTGGCAAGAAGCGTGAGGTAGAGGCAAAACGCCAGGAAGAGTTGCTTGAGAAAGCATTCGCAGGCGTAAGCACAGCTACCATCACCCTCAAGCACACTGCAAACGAAGAAGGTCATCTTTATGCGGGCGTTACTGCAGAAGATCTCGCACTTGAGCTAAGCAAGGCAATTGGCGCGTCTGTCGGTGTAGAGCACATAGTGCTCGAGAAACCACTCAAAGAGGTAGGCGAATTCACCATCACCGCTAATATTGGCGGCAAGAAAGCCGAATTTAAAGTTATCATCGAAGCAAAGTAATACCTCCGCATTGAGCGCACAGGTTTATCACCAAAGATAGCAAAAACACTCCTAGGGAGTGTTTTTGTCTCCATGAGGGCGATAGAGCAGATTCGAAGCCTACTGCTTCAGTACACCTTTTCCATTTCTTCAGGTTAAGAAACTTTTAGAAATAGGGAATAAGGTCTTCGACTCCTCTAACGAAAGCTATGCTTTCTTCGCCACAACAAAATACACCCTAAGGGTGTATTTTCTTGTGGGCTTTTGAGTTGGCTTTCCGAACTCGGAAAGTATCGAGAGGATGTAGTGTTAAGCCTAAAAGAACTACAAAATATCCTCAGAGTGGTGTGACATATTGATGACCCAAACTGGAAAAATTTGGAACTTGATTTTTGGGGAGATAGGGCTGGTATTAAATTTCACCAAATCACACTTAGCTATTGAAACATTACGATGTCATGTTTAATTAGTACCCACCGTAATCGTTACAGTCTTTGTAACTTCTGGATGATCAGGCAGAGTGAAGGTGTAATGGTATGCGCCTGGCATATCGAAGTTTCCAACGCCATCTAAAGAAGCGAATGTTCTTATCACCGCAGAGCGTCCGAAGACGGTTTCTATGGTTGCCTCTCCCAAAGCAGGATCTCCACCTTTTTGCGCAGCAACAATAACATCAGAAGAAGAGGTCGCTGTGCAAGGAGAAATAATCTGCGAATAACATCGGAAACTGTTGGGGTAATCGGTTGTTACATGAATAGGAATTGTGTCATTCAATCCACCCCACGCGTTAATAACGTAAACTACCAATCGGATTGGTGCGCCCTTATTTATGAGGACTACATCTTTTTGACCGGAATAGTTGTCTGGAAAAAGAACCGCAATCTCTGGTCTTTTTGAAAATGTGCCGCTTTTCTTTTGGACTTCGTCACCAGCTATTGCTTCAATTACATATGAAAACGTAAAACCTACAGAAAGATAATTGTCTGCTATGTGGTGTGTTGAAAGTCCTGAAAGGGATTGAACTACGGTCGTATTACCCGCACTATTAGTAATGAAAATCTTGGAATTGCTTGGTTTATTTGTGTCCCATTCAAAATGAGCTGAGTTTCCAGACGTGGTAATACTACCAAGCGTTAATATTAAGGGATTACTTAATTGACCTGACGTTTGAGCTGGCGTCGGAGCGGTTTGAGTAGTTAGCGGGGTTGCAGGAGCAATGTTGAACGATGATACATAGGTGAATGACTCAAGAGCGGCGGCGTGAGTATTTTTTTGTACATATACTCCATTTTCTAATCGGTAGTAATGCTGCTCGCCAAGAGAATTTGTGAGGGTTATGGAAAGTGATCCTTTTTTTATATTTTCTGGGAAATTCTGATTCTCAAGATCAGACCATGAAGCAGTGGGGGTATTTACTTTCGCACATGACTGCCCCGTTGTTACGCTAAAACCAAGCGTTGAGGCACACCCCGATGTGGTTGTTTGTGTTTGGGTTAATGATGGCGGAGTAGCAACTGACGTTATCGCAGATTCTACTTTCTCTGCTCTGTTTGATTCGCCGAGAGCTTGAGCTAATATACCATTCGCCCTTTCTCTGCTCATTGCGCCAAAGTAACCCGTGGAAGGAAGTCCGTATTTAGACTGAAAACACTTAACTCCTTTTACGGTGAGCAGTCCGAAATATCCACTTGATGTTGTATTTAAGCAGTTCTCACTTGCGAGTAAATCTTGTAATTCAATTACCGCCTGCCCTTTTGCTCCATATTTTAAATTAGCGTTGATCGAGGCACTTGAGACGGCTGGAGCGACAAGGAATGCAAGAATAAAAAAGAGTGAGATTTTTTTCATATTAATATTTATCTTTATATATAAAGTGGAGGAGCAAAAAGCCCACCACGGGTAGAGACCGAAGTCTCTCATACCGGTTTCCCGATATGGCAGATTAAGGCGACCCCATGATGGGTTGTTTATCCTTAATCTGTCTCACATTCACCATGCCACCGATCTCTCGAGGGTTTAGGCTACTCCTGCTTATTCAGTTGTAACCCCATAGTGCCTTAATTGCCGGTTTATTTCAAGCGTGGTAAGTTATAATGTTCACGATGTTCAACACGCTCACTTGATACTGGCATTCTTGAGCAAAAATCAGATGGAAATAAATGAAGATGAAAAGCAGAAAATAATGGCGACTAAGCCACCTTCTTTCACCATGAAGGTGCTACGTCCGCTTGCGAATTTGTTTGCAAGTTATACCTCACCCTCGCAGGTCAGTTCTGTCGCACGGCAATTTGGCTTTGAAGAAAGTGCCAAAAACCCCGACGAAGTAGCCGCAGCGCTTTTGCGAATGTTTGAGATACTTCGCGACGAAGAAAATGACGAAGATATCAGGAAAATTATTGAGACACTACTAACGTTATATGCGCATTTAATAGATGAGCGAGTACACGAGAAAGGCTTGATCGGTCCAGCACGAAAAATACTTTGGTTGGGACATTTTAATATAGCTTTTCATGCAGGCAGTAAATCTTACATCGTTGCGCCGTGTGAAGGACCAGTGCATGGGATAGCGATGCGCGCAGAAGGAATGACCGAACAGGATTTTCAGGATAATGAAAAACGAAAACTGCGGAAAGCCCCTGTATCCTATGGCAATAAAAAATATATTACAAAGGTCGGAGACGATTTTGTTTATAAGGGAGGGGTAATAAATTTACCGAACAAAGATAAGAGTTACTACAGAGTATTCTGTGTGCTGTACGAGCAATGCTCAATGGGGGGTGAGATTGAATACAAGAAGCTGTCGAAATTTATCAAAAAAAGAATTCCTTCCACAAAGAACCATACGAGGGAGAAAATGCAAAAATATATAAACACCAAACTTCGTGATAAGCGGGAAGGGTTTATGAAAAAGGCTGGAATTTCAGACTTTGAAGACAACGGTAAACCATTAGTTGGAATGAAGCACGGTTGGGGAATCATCTTCAACAATAAGGTTGGCTGATTTCCTGTTAATACCTGAAAAATCCTAAGTTGAGTATAAAAAATATCAAGTAAACGCTTGATATTTTTGGGTATCTCGGAATACACAGGAAATCGTCGGAAAAAGTTTGGCGCGGGACAATGACCACAATGAGATGAAAAAGCGTCTCATTTATCAATAACCCAAACCAGATGAACAGAGATAGATATTTTAAATCCTCGTCGTTCCCCCTTGTTGCGTTTCTCTTTGCCAAGGGTCAACAAATTGCAGGAATATACCCAACGGAGAACCCGTCAAAAATGGAGTTTACTTTCGTGCTTACACCTCGCCTTGAAGAGCTAGTCGATCTTTATAAATTTGGGGACCGCAATGACCCCGAGCTTTTGGTGTCCGCTCATTTATACGAGCAAGCACGTCGCGAATTATTAGATATGCTTAATTCTTGAAATGATAATGATATGGATATAGAAAAAACAACAATAGACTACTTCGAAGACATCGCTTTTCACCCCTCACTCGACATCAAGCACGACATACTTCTACTCGGATTTCGCGTGAAGCCTGAGATGAACAAGGAAGAAAATCTCTTTGTCGTTGTCTCAAAAGATGTGATGCAGGTAATTAAAGAGGGTGTTTTTGCAATCAACGGGAATACGTACAACATCGACGTCAAGGGAAGGAAGCTCGCAAAACTATCGAAGCAGTGGAGTAAGAATGAGCTGGATAGCTTTCGAAAAGAACGGTTTGAGAACCTCACCAGTGTCGCACCACAAGAGGTAATAACAAAGGTTACTGATGCATTAAAAAAATATGTAGAACTTGATGAACCTGACTACACCATCGTTTCGGCATGGATTGTTGGGACATATTTCTTTCCTATCTTTTCCGCTTACCCCTATTTGCACATTAAAGCCCCTAAAGGCTCGGGAAAGACACAGTGCTTGAGCTTTCTCAATCAAACCTGTTTTAACGCCACTAAAGCCCGCGCAAGCCTTCCTGCGATGAGAGATACGGTTGATTCACTGCGTGGTACATATCTCATGGATCAAGCAGATGCACTTCGTAGGCCAAACATGGAGGATTTTCTCGACATTCTCACTGACTCATACAAGCGCGGAGGTGGGGACGTGAGAAAGATGATAGCAGATAAAGGAAAGAATTGGAGCCTTGAGGAGTTCCAAGCATATGGCCCCAAGGGATTTGCTTCGATTCACCCTCTACCCGAAGACCTACGAGATCGCTGCATCATCGTAGCGCTTACAAAAAGTGGGAAGAACTTTCACCCACTGAATGAGGAAGATTCGTTATGGAAAGAACTGCGGGGTGAACTCTACAAGCTCCTTGTTTCTCATTTCTCATCTATATTGATGGAATATCAAGTAAGGACAATCGCGTATAAACATAACCCGTCTATGGTTGGCAGAGAGCTTGAGCTATGGCTCCCGCTTGAAGTACTTATGGAACGATTTGGCGTGCCACCCAGTGAGCAACGACAAGCAAAGGAACGTTTTCTCTCGCAGTATGGGTTTGCGGAGGCGCAAGTGAATGACCTTGAGCGAGAAGTCATTGAGAGGATTCGAAAGAGTATTGGTGAGCAGCTAGAAATCACCTTAACCCCAAAGGAGATCGCAGACACGATTGACTCTCTTTGGTTTGAGGATGTAGATACGTTGAAACAGCGTTCGGCAGAAGTGGGAAAGATTATTAGTAAGTTCAATCTCTCCACACGGAAGCTTCCACGCAACAAGCAGGGTGAGCGGTATGTGTTTGCCAAAGAGAAAGTCGAAAAAATCTACCAAGGATATTTTGTGCAAGAAAGTGATGATGAACATTCATCTACATACACAAACACAAATAACCAAGTAGTCATCGAGGGATTATCAGTGAATGCACAGAGTGTATGAGTCCACGTAGTGTATGCCCACTCATACACCGTGATTTCTCATACACTGCAGCATACATCGATTAACCCAGTGAAATTAACGCTAGGAATTGATGGTGTATGCGGTGTATGTAACAGCCCACAAAACCATGAAAAGAAATGAAAGCACGAGTCTGATTTTGTATTTATTACTAGCGATTACTAGCGATTTGTAGTGTCTCCCTCCTTCTCTATGCAATACAAACACAAAAATGAAGACATACTCATGCGGATGGGCTCACGATTAAACGCGAGTGATTATATGCGTAATTTTTTAACCATTATATTTCCTTGTGCTGATAAGCCAATAAAACTCAGGAACAAAGATAAAGTTGATGAGATAAGGCGCTTGGCGAATATGCCTCAAAACACGCAATACAAGTCAATGCGTGACATTCAGACTGGTCATGTGTATTGGAATGAGCAGTTGGTTGATTTTATCCCCTCGAATCTTGGTAAGGATTACTACATTTGCTACTTCATCTGCAATGGATGCAAAGGGCGGGTGAAGTATTTATATGAATACGACACAACCGAATCCCCACTCTGCCGTAATTGTTTGGGGATTAAATACAAACGTACCAAGAAACGATCAAAGTTACCGTGGAAATACCGCTCAGCTGATGAATTTAACGTGGTATGATGAATGAACAGCACAAAAAACAGATTTTTGAAGAAGAGACCATGCAAGCACTGAGAGATCTTGGCGAAGTACTACGACCCATCTATGAGCGTATGATCGCTGACGGGTACGCCATTGTTGATGGAAAGTTTCAGAAAATTGATACTATAAAATGGTCATGAAATTAGCTACCAAAAAAACCGAGGAAGCCATATTTAAAGATATATTGAGCGGTAAATACCGCGAGTCTTACCTAATATATAACAGAAAAAGCACTGATGATACGGTAAATCAAAAAAACTCCATAAAGTATCAGAAAACTGAAAACATCCGCTTTGCCTTCCGTGAGCACTTTCAAATTGCACAACTTACACTTGAAGGCTTCGCAACGGATGGCATTATTTCCGAGCGTCACTCTGGTTTTAAAGAAAGCAGTAGCCTTACATTTGGCGCAGGTAACACCGTTCAATATCGTGTAGACCGCCCAAAGTTTCATCGTCTCGTACAGTTATTGAGTGAGGGATATTTCAAGGGTGTCATTTTTCTTTGCTGGGATCGAGCAAGTAGAAACAGGGGTGATGACACGATCATACGTAAGTTGATGAAGTCGGGAGTTGATATACGCTTTGCGCTCGCAAGTTACGACAAAACAAGTGCGGGAGAACTACACATGGATATAGATGGGATGTTTGCCGAACATAACTCACGAGTCACACGCGAAAAGGTAACGATGACTATCCGCAATAGCCGTGCTCGAGGTTTGTGTACGCATAAGGCACCAGTTGGTTATCTTAATCAGGGCATAATGGAGCATAAACCGCTTGATCCTATCCGTGCACCCATCATTAAGCAACTCTTTGAAATGGCTGCGACTGGCGACTGGAGTCTGGCAGACCTCGCACGTTTTGCAATAGAGCAGGGCTTCACAATGCAGCCTAGGCGTCGCAAAAGGACGCAGGACGAGATTTTGGCAGAAGAAGAGGATGATGCTCGTCTTGAGATTGAATCCATAGCCAGAGTTCCAACATTTAATGGTATCCACCAGATACTCACCAATTATTTTTATACAGGAAAAGTAAACGGTAACGATGGTGTTTGGGAGCAGAGTATCAGTCACCAAGCAATTGTTTCCGAAGAGCTTTTTAATCTGGTCCAAGAACGGTTAAGAAAAAAGAATAAGAGCGCACACTATATCGAGTTTTTGGACCGTCCTCTACGTGGCATGATGCGATGTGAGACATGTAAACGTGTTTACACACCTTATCCAAAGAAAGGGATCATGTACTACGGGGCACGTTGCGTTAGTGGCTGTGCGAATCCTCTAAAAAGTTTTAATTTTGATTATATTACTGAGAAGGTTGCTCCGCTTATTGCTAAGCTGTCATTCACCGATGATGAGATCGCTGAAATAGATGCGCGAGCAGACACAGACATTGCTATTTTAGATGTGAAGCGTATTTCCCAGCTCGAAATCAATGAAGGTAAAAAGAAGAGAATCCGCGAAGACCTTTCGTACATAAATACCAACAGGCTCCCTTTGCTCAAAACAGGAGCATATACACCCGAACAGCTTGCCTCTGAAGAAGTTAAACTCAATCTTGAACTCGCAACCTTACGAGATGCTGAAGATGTTTCCGACATTTCAATGCAAGAAACAATCAAAGAAGTGAGAAAACTTTCCGAACTCGTGAAAGGCGCCTATGCTTGTTACGATGTTGCGGGTCCTGAAGAAAAAGAGAGAATCATCCGCGTTATCTTTTCCGAACTCTTCCTTAACGAAAATACGTTGAATTATAGGTGCAAAAAAGGCTTCCAATCTCTTGAAAGCCGTTTTCTTGTAAAGGGTGGGCGATAGAGGAGTCGAACCTCTGACATCCACTACGTCAAAGTGGCGCTCTACCAACTGAGCTAACCGCCCATATTTTTTCTTTTCTCAAACTTTAGATATTAGCGGAGATTTACCGCGTATATCTACCAAGACAGCATAACCGCCCATATTTTCGTTTTCTCAAACTTACTCACTCGATTACATTTACCGCGTATACCTACCAAAACAGCTAACCGCCCATATTCATTTTCCTAAAACATACATACTCTAAACTTTATTCCTCGCTCATATCTACGAAGACAGCGTAACGACCAAATATAGTTTTATAAAAAAATATTAGCACAAACTTGTCTCTTACTCAACATGATAACAATAGTTGACAGTTGGGTAAATTGTCAACTTATAATTTCACCCTGTGCTTGAAAGACAAGTCATCAAATAACTCTTAAGCAAACAAATAATAAATAATCGCTAAGAAGGTGTGACTAAACTACTTGCATAACTTAATGAGGGGTATATGGTTAATACAGACTGATTTAGAGTTGTTTGATAAAGGAGTTTGTGATGAAAATATCTTTTCTCCACACATTGGTGGCATTTGTATTCGGTTTCTCTTAATGGGATATCGACATTGTCATGTGAGAATAGTGAAAATGCATCGGATCAATTGCGCGGCGATCCCGGCACGCCGGTTATAGTCGTAGTGAAGCGCAATTTCCGGAAATGCAAATTTAATTTAATCTGTATAAGTGAGTTTTGTAATTCAAAAATAATTATTGTCTTTGTAAATGCATGTATATATCCTCAAGCGCGCGGACTGCATCTCCCGCAGCAATATTATTTTGATGGTAGAGCACATCAGTACAATCGCCGGCTGCCCAGATGCCCCGAGTCTTCGTCTCTTGTGTGCGTGGGTTGATGATTATTTGATTGAACTGATTCAACTCGACTACATTTTTTACAAAGTCAGTAGAAGGAATCAGACCTATCTCAACGAAGATCCCGCTGGCGGATACTTCCTTGGTCTGTCCGTCACTTAGGTCTTTGTATGAGATCCCACTTACGAACTTATCACCCTTAATTTCGATGAGCTCTGTGTTGGTTATCGCTTTCATTTTAGGATTTGCGAGCACTTTTTCTACAGTCACGGGATCTGCACGGAATTCTTTTCCGCGCTGAATAAGGGTGACGCTTTTTGCATATGCAAGGAGCTGTGCTGAGGTTTCAAATCCTGCGTTTCCCCCCCCAATGACGACAAGGTCTTGCCCACCAAAGAGTGGTCCATCGCACGATGCACAATAGGTAACTCCCTTGTTATCGAATGTGTCGGCTCCTGGAATGGTGAGCTTGCGTCTGGTGCTTCCTGCGGTAATAAGAACAGTCTTGGTCTCAAAACTATTTCCGCCGTCAGTCGTGACTTTGAAGCCTTTGTCTGTTTTTTCTACTGCAGTAACCTTTTCTCCATCTTTTATCTCAACAATGTCTGACTTGTACTCTTCGAGGTGTGCCTTTAAGCTTGCTGCCAATTCTACGCCCGAAATATGAGCTGTACCTATCCAGTTCTGTACGTCTTCTGATACGTTTGATTGCCCACCCCATTCAGGGGTAATAAAGAGCGTCTTCAAGCGCTTGCGGGCAGCATATACACCCGCTGCCACACCCCCTGGGCCTCCTCCTATTATTGTTAAGTCGTACATATATATGTTGTGTGAATTAGCTAACATGAACACTTCTGCTTGCGCATAGCATCGTTGTCGTCTGTGGTGGTCATGAGGCAGTAGATTACTACAGCCGTCACGACACTCCTAGACTGCCGCCTCGCTCTGCATCAAGCAGAAGCGTTCAGAGCGGCTCTGTTTAACGAAGCTTTGAGCGTCGGAGGAAGGAAGGTATAACTCCCAGATCATCATCCTCATCATCTTCCAGAACTTTGACCTGTTCCTCGCGATGCAAGCTCACCGTACGAGACTTTTCTTCTGGTGCTGTGTGAAATATCGCACGCTCTACGGCGTCCTTGTCCTTGCGAACGGCATCAGAAAATCTTTCATCATGCTTACTGAAGAGAGCGCCATCATCCTCGTCCCGCCCTTCATCCACATTGGTGACTTCTGGAGCTGAGTTTCTTTTGATCTGCTCAGGTTTTTTCATGGCGACGCGGCCTGCTTCGGGAAATCCTGTAGCAATGACGGTAATCTTTATCTCACCCTTGCGAAGTTTTGGATCGATGATAGCCCCGAAGATGACTTTGGCGTTGACGTCAACTGATTCAGTGATGATCTTCGCAGCTTCTTGGATCTCATTCATTGTCATATCCTCACTGCCGGCGATTGCAAAGAGTACTCCGCGAGCTCCGTTAATGGATACATCAAGAAGTGGGGAGTTTATAGACATGCGAGCGGCTTCGGTAGCGCGATTTTCGCCTGAGGCAAGTCCGATTCCCATGAGCGCAGTACCGGCATTTGCCATAATGGCCTTGATGTCGGCAAAATCAACATTTATAAGCCCGGGAGTAGTGATAAGATCCGAAATCCCCTCAACTGCTTGTCGAAGTACCTCATCGCATTGCGCGAACGCGGCAAGGATAGTTGTGTCTTTTGAGGAGTTTAGTAGTTTGTCGTTGGGGATTATGATGAGTGCATCAACTTCTGCCTCGAGCGCATCGAGACCGTTCTCAGCCAAAAGCATTCGTTGTGAACCTTCAAAGAAGAATGGCTTGGTGACGACGCCGATAGTAAGTGCATTAAGTTCTCGCGCGGTTTTTGCAACGATAGGGGATGCTCCGGTTCCCGTACCACCACCCATACCGCTTGCAATGAACACCATGTCCGCACCCTTAAGTGCTTCTTGGATCTCCTCCTTTGTCTCTTCAGCTGCGCGTCTGCCAAGTTCAGGGTTCATGCCTGTTCCTAGTCCTTTAGTGAGGTTCTTCCCGATATGGATCTTCTTACTTGCGAGAGAGTTGTGTAGGTCTTGTGCGTCTGTGTTTGCAACGATGAACTCAACACCGCTCACCTTGGAGCGAACCATGTGATTCACGGCATTCCTCCCAGAGCCTCCAACGCCAACGACTTTGATACGCGCAAATGCTTCGACTTCAGGATTAATTTTGGGCATAGAATAAAATAATTTTTACAAAATAATATAGAGCGTCCTTCATTTGCGCTCCAGGCGATAATGATGAAAGTATATCAGAAAAACCACCGGAAAAGTAACATTGTCGATCGTATTTCACCTAAAAATAACATAAAGGTATTGTCAAAGATTTACATTGAAATAGTCCCAATTGGGGTCATTCATAAATGAAACCTTATTAATAATGACGAGGTGAATTAAGGCAGGAGTTGTCTTGCGATGTTTTTGAAAGACTCCTTTATCCTGCTCCACAGGCTTTCTCCGCCCTCAAGTGCTGAGCGGTCGTTGGTAACTCCCCATATGGCAAGTCCATAGGCGACGAACCACGATGTATCCTTTATTTGTTTCTTCGACTTGGGGTTGTTCGCGAAATCCAAGTTTATTGAAGGGATCTTCGATGGGAGCTTCATTGCTGCGCGGGCGAAGTCTTCGATTGTCTCGATACCTGAGCCACCGCCAGTAAGAATTATTCCTGCAGGAAGTAGTTCGTGCTTTCCGATCTTTTTGAGGTGGGCAATGACGAGGTTGAACATGTCTTCGAGTCGAGAGAGTACGATATCGTTCAATTTTTTGCGGGGGTATTGATGCACACCTTTTCCTAATTTGATGAGCTCTGCTTCTTCGAGTGGGATCTTGAGTCCAAGTGCGATGTCGTTGGTGATGTCGGTTGAGCCGATAGGGAAGACCTCTAGAGAAACGGGGATATTGTCTTCGTAGACGACAATAGAGAGCGTTTCGGCGCCGATGTTCGCAAGCACGCAACCAGCCATTCTTTGGGCTTTATTAAGCGCGACAAAAGATGCTGCAATAGGAGCCGCACACGCGTCGATAACTTCTACTCCGGCTTCCTCAACTGAGAGAATTAGGTCATTCAAGTGCTGTTCAAGGCAGGTGACGACGAGGCATTTTGCTTCAAGCTTTAGCCCCTTCATGCCCGCCGGTCTTCCGTATATAGGCTTGCCGTCGATATGGTAGGAGATAGGAATGATGTGCAAAATACGTTTATTTGCTGAGTTAGAAAGATTTGCCTCACAAGCACGATGCGCACGATCAACATCGTTGTCAGTAATAAATGAATCTGCGCGCGATATGATAGCAGCACCGCTTGTTTGTGTGCCTTCAAGCCCGACGCCTCCAACCGAAAGAAATGCCTCACGGATACGTACGCCGGCGTTCTGCTCAGCTTCTTGTACGGCAGCGCGAACACTTTTTACTGCATCAGCAATGTTCACAATGTAGCCATGGCGTAAGCCACGAGACTCTGATTTCCCTAGGCCAATGATATGAGGCAGGCCTGTGCCAGCTGAGTATTCAGTGATTACAACACGAATAGTGTGTGTGCCGATGTCTATACCTGTTATGGTTCTTTTGTTCATTTGGTTCTGTGTATATGAAGCTAAGTTGCAACTGTAGATTTTGCAAAGAAAAAAGACGCGCGCTCTGTCTATTAGGCAAGAGTATTCTCAATATGGAATTTGCGCAGCAGCAATTTTTCCTTACCCTCCATTGTACTCCCATGCGTCATTCCTTTCAAATGTAACATTCCGTGGATTGCGAGCAGTGCGACAAAATATTCGTACGATTCGCCACGTGTACGATGTTCGCGTTTAGCCTGCCTCAGGTTGAGAAATATTTCACCCGCAGTATCACTTAAGGGAAATGATAAAATATTTGGAATATAGGCTTTGTTGCGGTAAAGCCGATTGAGAGACTGCGAGCGCTTATCTCCACAGATAACAAGTGAAAGATCGTACTTCATTCCGAGCGCAGCAACAAAAAAATTCTCATATGGAAGACGAGGGAGAGTCTGTTTGGTCAGATTAGTTAGAGAAAATGGCATAACCTACTCTTTGAGTATTTTGTAGAGATATACAAATTGAATGCAGTACGAAAGTATATACAGACAAAATGTTAAAGTGGCATAGTCTGCTATGGCGACTGAACTTTCGGAAGGAAAACCGAGCAACTCAATTTTCTTCGCGGTTATCCGCCTTAGAAAATGGAAGCGACTTTGTTTACTTATGAACGAAGTGAATTAGCAAACAAGAAGTAACCTTGTGTCATACTCACCGTGGTGCAGTGCTCCAAGTACGCAAGTCTATGTTACTTGCGGTTGTCGCCAGGAGTCTTTTCTGGAATCTTACCCAGCTTCTTGAGACGATCGTAAGTGACCTTTTTTCCCATTCCGACAAGTGCGCGTCGCTTGAGCTTAAGCTTGGACATCTTACGCTCGTAATAGCGTTCCTCGCGAACCTTCATGAGTGCCTGTGTTCCTTGAACGCGCTTGGTAAAACGGCGAATAAGAGCAGCCGCTGATTCGTTCCCTTGTTTCTTTACTTCTGCGATGATTTTCATACGTGGGGATATCCTAACACAGGGCAAAAAAACATGCAAAGTCTAGTCTCTTAAGTTCAATAATTAATTGCAACACCAACTAATATTATGACAAATTGGGCATCTTAAGTTCCAACTGGAAGTTCAACAGTAGGACGAAGAAGAAAGTGCGGGTCGGTGCAAAGTACGTTCGTGTATATGAAAAAGCACAGTCGGATGCAGCCGGGTGCTCGTGCATACTCTCGTCGCTGAAAGTGAGAAGGATCGAATACGCAAGGAGCATGCCACGCTCAATTCCGTTACTGATGAAGAAAGAGATTGATAGACCAAAGGACAAGATATTTATTATACAAAAACAGCTCGGTAGCCCACGAAGTTAGGAGAGGGAGGTTGGTAACAGTTAATTATTTAACTTGGGGACACGTTATTTGTTATATGCTCTGGCTTTATTTATACTGTATATTATGGTGCCAATGATTGATTTTCGTGAACGCTCACAACTGCGGCGTGCAATATATGCAAAACCAACAATACTCGTCTTGGCAGTGCTTGTTGTGATCACGCTTCGCGGTGCGTGGGGAATGTACCTAAAAAACCAAGAGGCTGCGATCAAGCGTGATAAAGCGAACACAGAATTAGTTGCGCTAGAGACAAGAGAGAAAGAATTGAATGAAGATATCGCCCGCCTTAAAACGGAGCGCGGGCAGGAGGAGGAGATACGCAACCGATTTATGGTAGCGAAAGAAGGTGAAAAGGTGATAATCGTCACAACGCCCGAGCGAGATAAAGAGCACACCGTGACGGTCACCGATACGCCAAAGCCATCATTTATGGACAAGCTTAAGGCGGCAATAGGTATGTCCGGACAATAAAATCGTAGAGGCATACCAGTCTAAGGTTTTTTCTTTCTCCAATATATTGATTGCTATGTATCATTAATCCATGTGTACACAGTATTTCATTGTTTGACGACGACAATAGGGAAGAAATAGGGGTATTGAGGCACTAGGGACGGATTTCTCAAAAGTTTTCGCAAGAAAATCAAATACGTACAAGACTTGTCGAATATTTGCTAACTCGGTCGATCGTCCGAGTTAGCTAATTTTTTTCCCCTCTCACAACTTTCCAAATGCGGTCTTTGGAATCTCTGACACCTCAACACATATTACCCCCAAGAAATATTGACATATTTACCATTTACTATATAATACATACATAAATTCGCTCTTTGATTGGCACACATACGAGTAGTCATAGCCAAAAGTTTCAAACGAAAACAAGAGAAAGCTCGGAAATTTCTTGCTGTGACTACTTCGGTCAAGCTCCTCAGCTCACGGGTAGTGAGAAATTTTTTGGCGAGTAGCCAAGAGAGGTATTAAATGAGCACTATTACAGGTTTCGATGACAAATCAAACGGTTGGAATAAAGCAGTAGTGCAGAGACTCGGCGGCGTTCTTCGTGCTGATGCGCTCCTCCGTGGCGAACTTACAGTCTCGGAAAAATCCTCCCGCGTCCTCTTCGTGGACCGTTCGGTCAAGCCCGCGTACCCCGACTGGGTAAAAGAGTTACCCAAAGAAACACGCGAGCTCGAAGCAACAGGTCTCGAACAATACGACCCGAGCAACATCCCGCTCTACTTGCACCCGAAACAGAAAAACGGCGGCCGGCTCGAAGGGAACTCGCTCTATGCCTTCCTCAAAGAGTCTGGACTCATCGAGCACTGCTTATCGTTTCGCGATGGTGAGGAGCTCGTAAAGCATCCGGCTTGCTACCCCGAATCATGGAAAGACAAATACATTTTTCTGTGGAAGTCGGTTGTGCTGGAAAGCAAGAGCAACTTAGCATTCTCCAATCTTTAAATGATACTGAAACTATCCTAGCATTTCCTGAAGGATTCGAATAATAGTGTTTTTGCTTTTTGCATTTCCCGAGCACTCTCAATATCCGTTTGTTTGACTGCAATTTCACAAAGTTGCGCGAGTGTGATTCCTGGCCTCAGATATATTTCAGCTTGTGCCTGTGATCGCAATTGCTCTAACGGTGTGAGGTACGTGTCATATTTTTTTCTCTCCTTTCCTCGCACATCAAAGGTCGAGGTTGCAAACGCACAAGGGCGATGATAATTGAGGTATACATCCATGTGCGCGCGATAAAAGGCATTGATCACTTGTGCGTGTTTCTTTGGAATATGCATGTATCCCATATGTTTACGTATTACTGCTCCGTTTTTGCATTCAACGAGTGCATTATCATTGGAATGACGAGATCGCGACTTGGTCTGCGCTATCAGTAACCGCTCCAACATACTTGCGACCTGATAGTTGATATACTCTGACCCGTTATCCGAATGAAAGTTCCATACGCGGAAAGGAAACAGAAGTAGCAGTTCTTCCAAAAGTGGCAGAAGGAAATACTCACTGATTCCCTCGACACAACCAACAATCTCCCACTGGGTTACCTCATCGACAAGATTGATATGGTATACGCCCTTTTCCTTGTCTAAATCGCCCTGATGCACCGAATCTACGCGTATACAGCCTGGTTTTCCATCATGGGTGGGCTTCTTTCTTGTCCCTATAGGCACCTTCACGGGATTCGTCTTCGTGAAGGTGAGTGATTGCGACGCGTATTGCTTTCGTCCGCGCAAGTTATAGAGATGCGAAACAGAGATGCGGTTGAGTCGTTCATAGCGCACATCGTTGTAGATGGTATATGCACGATCAAGAAGTGCCTTCGTCGCATTACCAGAGAGCCTACCATGCGCATTGTCGATCTCAAGGAGCAGTGCAACATCAATCACGGTATAGAAAGATGTGTATGTTGATGTGCCACGCTTTCCCTGCTTGAGCTTCCCGCACGCTTTTTTCTGCTTTGCAAATCGTTTCACTTGGACACGCGAGTATCCGGTGAAGTGTGTGATATATGTCAGAATATCCCGACGATCTTTCTTTGTTGTTGTGCGTGCATGATAGCGAAGACGCGTGAAGACTGCGGCTATCCAATCATATGTTTCCTGAGTTCTTTTGCTTGTGAGCGTGAGTGTCTTGTTATTTTTGATAATTTTTCGCACCTCCGCTATAGTGGTGACCTGAGTATCGTCCATATTGATGTGCATGATACCCATCAGGGTGGACTATGATTCCTTGGCGCGAAAGGTACCCGATTTGGGTATCTTTTTCGTTAGAACCGTGGGGTCATTTCAGTATCATTTGATATTGGAGAAGACCTAAGTTCAACAATTAATTGCAACACCCAATTAGCAGTTAAAATGATTGGGCATGAAACAAAAAACGAAACAGCGGTTCGGCGTAAGCCCGCTC
>JAYTUL010000061.1:0-5661 GCA_043744555.1 bacterium
CAGAAGAATATAATGCAATGTATTTCAATAATATTTCCTCTTCTACTTTTTCAAACGGCGATACGATAAGTTGGAAAAAGCGTTTTCTTGAAATAAACACCACAAAGAATGTCGCTAATTATGCTTATTTCAATAACGTAGTGGTCGTCACTTATGATGCAGCACAGCAATACAAATTCCCCCAATTCACTCAGAATTATTATCGTTTTTATTTCGATAACAATGCACTCAAGCCTGTTGCTGCGTGGACATCAGGTACGGGTGGCACACTCGGGGAGAACACCGAAATAACGGCAGCCGATTCGCCACCAGGCAACGGCGCGAATCTGCGCATACGTATGTCGCTTCAGGTGGCGACGACGACTATGCTTGCGAGTTCGACCCAGTTCAAACTCCAATTCGCGAAACGAGTTTCGACATGCGCCGCGATCGGCTCATGGACCGATATCGGTATACCCGGTGCCTTGGGTGTAATTTGGCGCGGTTTCAACGCGACTCCCGTCGACGGCACCAATCTTTCATTAAATCCTCCAACCGCCGGCGACCTCGTGCTTTCAGTTTCCGCTCGCGCCGGACTTTACCAGGAGTCGAACAACACAGTGCTGAATCCATTCGCAGTGGCAGTGGGGGAAAACGTCGAATACGACTGGAATGTACAGGACAATGGCGCCGCAACTGACACCCCCTACTGTTTCCGCATGGCGAACGCCTACGGTAGCGCGTTTGATACATATGTGAATTATCCATCACTCATCACGCAGGGCTACACCGCCGAAAGCAAGAACTGGCGATGGTATGACGATGAAACACTCGAGACCCCCGTCACCCCTCTTGCTGGAGAAAATAGCGCACCGACAAACCTGCAAAGCAACAATATCATCAAGCTGCGCATGACCCTGAACGAAACTGCTGGCTCAAACGGAGTCAATCAAAAGTTCAGACTGCAGTATTCCACTTTTTCTGACTTTTCTCAGAACGTGAACTTTGTCGTCTCTACTTCCTCGTGCGTGATACTTTCAATGTGGTGTTACGGAAACGGTGTTGATACAGATGATGACGTCATCACTACGCGAGTGCTGACCGACTCCACCGCAAGTGGCCGCCACAACGAGGCGCCGACTACAACTTCGACCATGTCGCCACTTGCAACAACTGCGACCGAGTTCGAATTCACCCTCAAGTATGCAGGCCGTCCAGACAACATCACGTATTTCTTCCGCGCATATGATGTGAACCACAGCCGTCCAGTTGCACTTGCAACACTCAAGACCTACCCGTCCATTTCGACCGCAGGAGCTGAGCTCACTTTCACTATTAGTGGACTCGCCACGTCTACGGTCACTGAGGGCATAACAACGGATCTCACGACTACCGCAAGCGCTATTCCTTTCAATACTGTCCCTATCGGCACAAGCGGACTGAAAGCTGCACAGCGCATCACGGTTTCGACCAACGCGACTGAAGGCTATCAGGTATTTCTCAAGGGTAATGCCAGCATGCTCTCCTCGCTCGGCACCTTAATGCCCGATGTTACCGGCACAAATGCCACTCCGAGCGCATGGACGACAGGATGCCTTACCACTGCGAGCGGATGTTGGGGCTATCACACCGGCGACGACACACTGAGCGGGTCGACCAGATTTTTGGTCAACGATACCTATGCGCGAGTTGCGACCACAAGCCTCGAAGAGATCATCTACAATTCCGGTCCGGTTACAAACGACATCAACGACGAAGTTTTCCGTGTTGAGGCACATCAGCTACAACCGGCAGGAAATTATTCGACGCAGATGCAGTATATAGTGGTGCCAATTTTCTAACATGATAGGACTTACGCAAAACGGCGATCTTCATATTTTTCTCCCAAATGAGTCGGGAAGCGGCGACCAAATTTTTCTTAGCGGTAGTCCGCTTAGGAAAATGGAAGTACTCTCGTGGTGTACAAGCATGTACGGCTCCCATACTGGGACTGTACACCTTGTGTATTTTTCAGAAAAAATCTCACAAGGTCTTGCGCTTCGGCTCCCATCAGAATGGGTTCCCAATAAGCCGGAGCTCACTCCGACATCATTCGGGCGGAAAAATACGAATCTCATCCGTTTGCGTGAGTCCTATGTAAAATTTTTTGACATAAAAATGAACAAAAGCGCGCGTTGTCCCCAGGGTACTCTGCCACCGATGTCATATAATAGAGAGTACTTCATGACAAGCATAGGAAGCATACTCAGACGATGGACATTCTCGCTCCTATTTTTTAGCGTGCTTGTTGGAATATCTGGAATTCCACGATTTGCCTTTGCTGAGACGCTTTTCACGGCTACACCTATGGTTATCGACGGCAAGGGTAAGGTGCGCGAGATTCTCCGCTACTCCGTATCGCTTACCAACACCACCAATCACCTCATTAGCGTTTACCCATGGGTGAACGATGTCGATGATTCAGTGGGGGAGACAGGTTCCTCGGATTTGGCAGGATCGAAAGATAAGGACATTAGCGAGTCGCTCTCTCGCTGGTTGGAGGTCACACGTGCATCCATCGACATGCTCCCTGGTGAGCACAAGGATGTGCCGATAATGATACAGATAAACTTAAGCGCCAAACCTGGGCATTATCATGCCAAGATCCACCTTTCTCAGGGTGGCGACCGCGCGAGTGCTGAGGCAAACAAAGCGGGGACAACAGATATCGCCGTAAACATCGAAGTCCTCGAAGACATCAACGAGCGCGTACAGCTCGGCACCTTCACTCCTGACAAGACAATATTCGCAGGCGACGAAGCGTCATTCAAGTATTCCCTCGACAATATCGGCAACCGCGGCGTCATCCCGCATGGAAAGATCCGTATCTATGATCGCGACGGACAAGAGGTCGCAACATTCGATGCCAATCAAGGCGGACAAAAAATAGAACCACTTGGCAAAGCACAGCTTGCATCTGTCTGGGCTTCAGACGGAAGCTTCGGCCGCTATAAGGCCATGCTCGATCTTGAATATGGCGCACGTGGAACCATACAAGACACGGTGTTCTTCTGGGTCGTTCCTTGGAAGAAAGTCGTCGGCATGTTTCTCTCGCTTATAATTTTCTGTGTCATCATCGCGATAGGTCTCCACTCGAAGGCACAGGCAAGTCGCGACGGAGCATTCGCGGTCGCGCCGATAGGTGGCGGTCGTATTCGCGGAGTACTCTCGCGATTCGGCATAGCGGGCGATGACGAGGGTGATGAGGACGATGAAGAGTCTTATGCTCCGCCTACGCAAAGTAGCCAAAGATACGCGCGCAATGTCGTGAGTGAGCTGCGCGAAGTGCCAGCGCCACCAATAGTACGCACAAGACTATATTCGCGCGACATCGAACCAGAGCGGGGATACGGGGAAAATAAAAAGCCAAGTACCAGACCAAGTACAAGATTGAGTCAGCGCGTAGGAGAAGTGAATCCATCCAATCAGGTCTTTTTGAGTAAAAAGGAATCCCCTAAAGCCGCACCAGAGCATATCGTAAATTTGCGCAGATAAAATATGCAAATGAAACTTCCTACATCAAAGTATTTGTTCCTACTTTCTATTTCCTATTTCCTGTTTTCTCACCCTGCTCTTGCAGCCGACCCTTCCAATAGCCTCATTCTCACCCTCACTCCTCCCTTGTTTCAGGTCACTCAAGCTCCAGGATCCTCGTGGACGAGTTCGCTTCGCCTCGTGAACAGCAATCACTACGACATCGTCGTTTCAGTAAAAGTACAAGACTTTCATCCCGATGGAGAGACAGGAAACGCCGTACTTGAAGATAAACCGCAAGCGCTGCCTACAGACACTGCACATATGTCTGGCTGGATAGAAACAAACGCAAATAGCATTTTTATAAAGCAAAATAGTACCGCACTCATTCCGTTCACTATCCACGTACCGCCAAACGCCGACCCAGGTGGCCACTACGCAGCGATACTCGTCGGCACTAGTCCGAGCGATATCAAAGGTGGTAGCGGCGCAGGTGTAGGCTCCGCGGTAAGCTCGCTCGTATTTTTGCGGGTGCCGGGGGAGGTAGTTGAAAAAGGTGATATCCGAGACTTTTATGCGAACGACAATTTCGTACAGACAACAGACAACTCTTTCGTGCTCCGATTTGAAAACAAGGGCAATGTGCACCTCGTCCCTCAAGGAGAGATAGTCATCACCAACATGTGGGGTAAAGAGCGCGGCAAGATAGCCATCAACGAAAAAAACACCTTTGGTAATGTCTTGCCAAATTCAACCCGCAAATTCCAATTCAGCTGGAAAGGCGAACCCAACCCCTTCGAAGTAGGCCGCTACAAAGCAGTCGCCACTCTAGCCTACGGAGGTGACGCAAGACAAATGGCCTCGCGCGCTGCCTACTTCTGGGTCATACCGCTCAAGCCCGTTTTCGGCATTCTCTTGGGTCTTATCTGCTTCGGTTGGTTCATATCTTGGTCTATCAGGCGTTATATTCGCAAAGCACTCAGTCTCGAGCGTGAGTATCAGGGCGAGCACGAACAAGCCGATGTGCACAAGAATAAACATCCTCATGTCGCACATCATGCGAAAGCTGCAAAAGAAACCCACAGCGTGGCACATGTCGCGCATCCAGTGCATGCCGTAAAGCACAAACGCACACCCGAGGTCACCTTTGAGGTCTTACGCCGCCCTATCATCCAAGGAGCGCTTGATCTTGGCAGGCCACAACAGTCACACGGCAAACATTCGCCGCACACAGCATCGGGGGTGGCGCGCCACAAAGGCAAAACCACTCTATATATAGAGTGGGCCAAGCGTTATCGCTTGTTCATCATCTTCATTGTCGTTGTATTGCTTGGATTCTCTTTGATTGGCTGGTATTTTGTCGAGGTTTTCCAAAGTGAACGTGCATATCAGGTCGAGCAGGTGAGAGACAAATAACTGGGCTTACACAATTGGCGCACTGCACCACCAAGAGTATGACACAAAGTTACTTCTTGTTTGCTAATTCACTTCGTTCTTAAGCAAACAACGTCGCTTCCAATTTATCCAATCTACGAGTACTGAAATCCGCGGACTGCGAGTGGTCAACCAATTCCATCAGCCCTAAAGATATAGGTATTTTGTCCCGTGTATATCCTGTGTACAATATCTAATTTTGAGGCCAATGTAACAGCACTATATTGCGTGAAGTCACTTATCCACTGACTTATGCCACAAAAAGTGATGGTTATCCACATCTATCCAGTTTATACGCACCCTTTTTCAACAGCTGAGGTATAATATGTTCAGGTATTGATAGGACCAAGTTTAGTAAAGTTTACTGGGCCATAAGTACCATCCGGACGACCATCCCAAAAAGTTGTTAGGTGACAAGAATTTAAATCACACTGCTTGTTGCGAGTGCCCCCACGCAGGCGCGACAACGGAGTTTACATGTCGTAGTGCTTCGTTTTCACATAAAATTATTATTTCTTTATATTAGTTCGTATGGTCTATCTCAGCTCTTTTAAAAAGCTCAATCGCGCAAAACAGCTCGCTGTATTGCTCGTGATCTCGCTCTTGTCGTATACGATAGGTCTTCCGACCTTCTTTGCGACCGCATCTGCCGCTCAGGTCAGTAGCTTCAGCGCTACCGCTTCAACGACAAACAACTCTGCAAGTGGGAACTTCATTATCAATTTCACCACCAAC
>JAYTUL010000062.1:0-5437 GCA_043744555.1 bacterium
TTGCCGTTTTTTAACCATGGTAGTTAATTTCTAGCAGTTCTGTGGCTTAACCACAAGGTGGGAGGGTCAAATTAAGCCACGATTTTTGTATATTATGCCGGAAATTAGCACTCTATACCACAGGAGTACTTCCAAATTTTAATTAGTGTATAGTTGGCGACTTCTCTTTTTGGTTTTCACGATTTTCTTCATTGTAGATCTGTTTTAAAATGCCTTCGATGACCTCAATAGGTACCTTTTTTCCTTGTTCAGGAGTTATCTCAGACACCTCCTCCCATGTAGGTCGTACTTCAGGGTTTTGTTCATTCATGCCTTAAGTATACCAAATCGAAGCTATGCGCCAAGAGAAGTTCGATTTGACCTAGACACGCGTGACACCGAAAAGTACCCCGGCACCATATGTGGCCGCCATTGCAAGTATGCCTCCAACGACGACACGTATTGTCGCACGCACTTTCTTTGAGCCGCCGAGCTTTGCCGAGAAAATACCAGTAATAATGAGGGCGATTAACACGGCGACAAACGTCACTGTGATGCGCAAATGCACAGGCGGAAGGACGATGGCCAAGAGCGGAATAATGCCGCCTAATGTGAATGACAATGCCGAAGCAAAAGCAGCATGCACGGGATTGGTGAGGTTATTGGGATCGGTATTGAATTCTGCATCTGCGTGTGCGGTAAATGCATCGTGATCGGTGAGTTCGTCGGCAACGAGCTTTGCGGTCTCAGCCTTGAGTCCCTTGGCTTTATAAAGGTCGACGAGCTCTACTAATTCATGCTCGGGTTCATGTATGAGTTCATAGCGCTCACGCTCGAGCTGCGCTTCTTCACTATCACGCTGCGTGCTTACTGACACATACTCCCCTACTGCCATCGACAATGCACCCGCAACAAGTCCCGCAACACCTGCAGTAAGGATAAAGTCAGAAGACTTTACCGCTCCTGCAACTCCAAGAACAATAGAGGCGACAGAAACAACACCATCGTTTGCGCCAAGTACGGCTGCCCTAAGCCAGTTTAGTGTACTACGCGCTTCTTTCTTGTGCGTATGGAATTCTTTGTGTTCTTGGGCTACCATATGATGCTTCATAGTATAGCAAAAATTACCTGCCGCATAAAAAGAACCGCTAACCTGGGGGCGTTTCCTGCTTCCATCCGAATAGTTCCGCGAGGTGTCGTGTTGACGGACTAACTGTTTCGTTCAAACGCAGTATTTAAGCAAAACGCAATGAACCCACCTTAGCCGATGGTAGTCGTACAGCAGCTCAATGCAGGGAATGAAAAACAAAATTTATAAGGGCGAAGCGTCGGGGTCACTCGTTAATTCTTCGGCCTGTGGAAAGGGTGGAGGGTCTCCTGTCGGGCTGATTATTTCATCTCCTTGATCGGCACGATTCTGTTTGCCATAATGATGATCATTTTCGCATTCACAATGCAAGAGAGGTTCTTCGAATTTCGCACAGCTCTCAATGGGACATCCGTAATCTTGCACCACGACACTTTTACATCCGCCATTACAAATATAATGAAGCATTGAAAAGGAGTTAGTGTTAATACCTCATTATCGCAAACATTGATTAAGCGACGATGAAGAATCCTCTCGTGTGGGTGTTTGAAATGTATTAAGAAATTACGCCGAGTTTCTTGAGCTCCCAAAAACATTTTGCGGTAACCGTCACATCGAAAGCGGCATTGTGCGCATTATCAAAATCAGCATTGAATAGTTTCTGGTGAAGTTCCAAAAGGCGCGGCCATTTGTAACCATAAGGCCCTGGTATCTCACAATATGTTGTCGAGCCTTGCATGGTGCAAATGCGGCCTTTGCCATCGAGTTTGTTGGAATTGTGTACACGCAAATATTCGGCGCCAAGTACCATCTCATCGAAATTTATATTGTGTGCAACTAAAAATTCCGCTTGAGAAAGTGAGCCGGCGAAGGTCTCGAGCGCGTGCGCAAGCGGCACTCCCTCACTCATTGCCCGCTCGGTCGTTATCCCGTGAATACGGGCAACATCAGCAGGAATTGTAAATCCTTCGGGCTTGATGATGAGATCTTGTTCGTCGAGCTTTGTGCCGTCTTTGTCGTAGAGATGCCACGCTAGCTGCACCAATCGCGGCCAGTTATTGAGATCAGTCACGGGTGCGCGCCATGAACGCGGAATACCCGTAGTTTCAGTATCGAAGATTATATACATTCCACTCAAAATATCAGTTCGGTGGATAAAAACAAGCCTTAATTAAAGATCTCCCTCTTTATTATGCGACATAAAACCCCGCACTCTGTGCGGGAATGCAGTCACGGTTTGCGTATCTGCTTTGAGTGAGCAAACTCGACCGCGTCTTCGCGGTTGCAGCATTTTATGTAAAAACCCTGCATGCGGTGGGACGATGCTTCACACTTAATGCGCGATATCGCGAACAAACCACGGACTCTCTCCGTGGTGATTGAGTTCCCACAAAAATACCCCGTCTCGTAAGGGCGGGGATGGAGTGAGTTCCTGCGTTCCTACGCAGGTCAAACAGCTCGGCTTTTTGACTGAATCAGATACCCCGAGCGTAAGCTCGTGGTTTGCTCATTTAAGTGTCGGCACCGCATCGAATATTGAGACAAGAAAGGTGTCTATTTCACGCTGAGGAATATCGTAAAAATATCTTCCTTCGTTGTGGAGTTTAGTTGCAAGCGTCATCCCGACAAAGCGCCAGTGCCAAGGTTCATACTGGTAGTAGCCATTATTTTTGGGGTAAGAAAGAACGAAGCCGTATCGATAGGCATTTTGCGTGAGCCACACGAATGCGCTAGTAGATTCTATTTTGGTGAATGATGTTGCGAGGGAAGGAGTAGTGAAGTCGATTGTCGTACCCAACTGATGTTCTGAATATCCTTGCTCTGCTGAGAACCTATTGGCACCATGCCCGTATGTCATGAGGTAATTGGATTTCAGGCTCGCCTGTGCACCAAAAGAGCGATATGCGGAGACTACAAGTAGTGACTCGTTGCTTGATGATGCGGCTTCGAGTAGCAGAGTAAGCTCGGGTAAGACACTAGAGTGAATAAGTAATGGTCGATTTTTTCTGAACAGTAACTTGGGCGTTATGGTCGCAAGCGACGAGGGTGCGTAATTCTCATTTAAAAAATAGATCTTTGAATATTTTTGCAGGAGCTCTCTGTCGGTCTTTGACAGTTTATCGTATATCCCAAGCTCACCCGCCATGCGAGCTACCTGCTCTTGCAGGGATGAATTATTGGTTTCAAATAATGCGAGACGTTCAAGTAGATCAAAGTTATCGGTTTTTTTTCGTGCGAGCTCAGATACAAGTGCTGTTGTGCTTGCCGTTAGGATAACGTTCTCTTCCTCAAGTTGTTTTATCTTCTCGCTCGCTACTTTCGTCTCCGCTATGGCACTCGCACTCACTTCATTTAAGGTGTGGCTGGCGAGATAATAACTGTATAGAGAGCCCCCTACGATTGCCAAGACAATAAGGCCTACAGTTGCCCACAAAAGATACGGTGGGTGGGTTTCTTCTTGCATGACAGACATTGTAGCACGCGTCCCCCCGCGCTCATGCATCTGATGGAGGTGCACACACTGAACTGTTGGGGAAGCGGTGCATATTGGAAACTTTGGACTCTAGGGCAGAACGGCTTTATTCCCGACCAGCTCTCTCTCGATGAAAACAATAAAGGTGACGGCTCCAACCTCGCTCTTCTATAACCTCGGCTCGCATATATGTGCGAGTTTTTTTTATTTGTGAAATATGACGGAACGCTCATGATATAATTTTTAACATGACATGGTTCGTTTATGCGATACTCTCGGCCTTTCTTGGGTCACTGTCGGCGATACTTGAAAAAAGAACGCTGGGCTCGATGCACGCTATTGAATTTTCTACCGCTCTTTCCTTCTTTGCGGCGCTTTGGTCTGCACCGATACTCATAACCTCCTCGTGGGCAAATGTCGACATCAAGGTCATATGCGCCATGTTCGGACTTTCCGTTGTCGCTTCCTTTGCATTCATTGGCATTACTCGCGCAGTGAAGCACATGGAGATAAGCACTTCCTCTCCCCTTTTGCTCGTAGGACCTTTCATCACAGCCATCATGGCTTATTTATTACTCGGCGAGGAATTATCTGCGCCACAGTGGGGTGGCATGGGCCTTCTTGCGATTGGCATCTACACCCTTGAAACCAAGCATTTTTGGCGCTTTAGTGAATTCCTCCGCAATATTTTCGGGGACAAATATACTCGCTATATCATGCTTGGGCTTCTCCTCTATGCATTCACCGGGGTGGGCGACCGCGTCGTCATCGCCCATTGGCACGTTCCACCTACTCTCTATACAGCGCTCGTCCAGCTCTTCCTCGCATTTCAATTCATCTTCATCACGTTTTATTACCGCGGAGGACTAACTCTGTCATATCGGCTGATGCGGTCAAATTGGAAAAGTTTGGTCTTTATCGCGCTCCTTACCACGGGGTATCGCATAATGCAGGCTGAGGCTACCGCACTTGCAGCAATCGGACTTGTGGTTGCCGTGAAGCGAAGCTCTTCGCTTTTCACGACCGTCATCGGCGGCGAACTATTCCACGATGAAGACATTTTTCGTAAGTCTATCGCCTGTCTCATAATGATCGTTGGCGTTTATCTCATCGCACTTAACGGGTAAGGACCCATTTGCTCAGACTTGCAAACAGCTATTCTAAAGTGAGCTTTTGTCCTTCACAACTCAAGGATCATCATGGAAAATTTCGCTCACCGTATGCGAAGGAAGGTATTCGCTAGAAGGCTCTGTAAAAATGGTACCGCCATTATACCCGTAAAAAACAAAAACAACCCACGCATATGCGGGGGTCATTTTTTGCTCCACTTATTACTTGTCTTAAAAATACTTATTGTCGAACTAGCGAGGTACTGAGAGATCGCGCACTACCTGTGCCATCACTGTTGATGACGAGGTCGGTCCGTAGACACGCACAGTGTCTCCTGGCTTTACATCAGCAAAGGTGATCGTCGCCCAGTTGCGGTTCACAAACTTGGTCGTAGCCGAGGTCGAAACAGCGATCGATGTGCTGCCACTCATAAGTGTCATAGAGAGTCCGGAAACGCTTCCGACTGTTCCTTCGTAATTGCGAGCTTCGGCGTCGTGAGCTGCCTTGCGGTCTGCTTGCATTGTCTCACGCATTTCTTTCTCGTTCTGCTTACGCTCTAGAACAACAGCCTTATGCTCTGTGCGGTCACGAATGACGGTTGCGTTGATGGTCCATACCTCTAAGGTGGAGACTGTTCCTTGTGCACCAACATAATCACCGACTGCATACTTTGTCAGGTCTGCAAGTCCGCCATTCCTAAGTTCAACAATTAATTGCAACACCCAATTAGCAGTTAAAATGATTGGGCATGAAACAAAAAACGAAACAGCGGTTCGGCGTAAGCCCGC
>JAYTUL010000063.1:0-20840 GCA_043744555.1 bacterium
TGAGAGCGGGCTTACGCCGAACCGCTGTTTCGTTTTTTGTTTCATGCCCAATCATTTTAACTGCTAATTGGGTGTTGCAATTAATTGTTGAACTTAGGCCATTCAGCAAGCTTTCAAATACAAGCCGCAATTTAAAGATTGTGAATTTGTCATCGCGACCAACTTTTACGAAACGAGACTTTTTCGCGATAACCAGCTTGATTATGAGAAATTCACCCTTGATGAACTTATTGATCCGACTGATGGATACTACAATTTTAAGAAATTTTATTACCTACTTTCAGCGGAACATTTCGTCTCGGAATCAGGAAAGACCGAGACATCGAAATTACTCTCAGAGATCCGTATTGAGCAAGAGAAGATAACTAAGAAATTTTATGAACTCTACAAGGAACTTCGACATGAACTCATCCAAGACATTGCGCGTAATAACGATGCAGCAAAAAGCCGAAAGAATTTCTACAACCTAGCCGTAGAGAAAGCCCAGAAGATCATCGACCGCATCGTGCTCGTCTGCTTTTTCGAAGATTGCGGACTCTTGCCACAACACAAACTTCGTGAGGTTGTGGACTATGCGGCGATGGGAGGGGTAGAGACACCGGTCTGGGAGACCATTAAGCGATTCTTTGTGGCGATTGACAAGGGCTCACCAAAACTCGAAATACCGGAAGGATACAACGGGGAACTTTTTAAGCCCGACGCCGATCTCGACGCGCTTGTTATCGGGGACGAGATTTGCCGAAAATTCGTTCTACTCGGTAAATATGATTTTAGCGAGGAGCTCAGCGTGAATATCCTCGGGCATATTTTCGAGCAATCGATCAGCGACCTAGAGGCCCTGCGCAGTTTTGCGGAAAAAAATGACGACGCGGAAACAACGAAGAAAGACTCTCGAAGAAAAAAGGACGGCATCTTCTATACGCCGGAATATATCGTCGATTACATCGTGAAGAATTCTCTCGGTAAGTATCTCGAAGATAAGGAGAAGGAGATCTTTGCGAAATGGAGGCTGAAAGAGCATATCACCGACGAGACATACGATAACAGACTTCTGCCTGCATATCGTGAATATAAGGAAGAGTTGTTTAAGGTTAAAGTGCTTGACCCCGCTTGTGGTTCAGGAGCGTTTCTTGTTCGTGTGTTCGATTATCTGTGCGATGAACACAAGCGAGTTTCCGAAGCGATGGAAGCGCTCGGCGACACGTCAACCCTTTTTGACATATTTCTCAAAAAGAAGATTCTTGAAAGTAATATTCACGGTGTCGACCTCAATAAGGAAAGCGTTGAGATAACCAAACTCTCCTTGTGGCTAAAATCTGCACGAAAGGGGGAAAAGTTAACGAGTTTGTCAAACAACATTAAGTGTGGGAATAGTCTGATAGATGACCCTGCAGTTGCGGGAGACAAAGCATTTGATTGGAGGAAAGAATTCCCCGACATCATGGAGGACGGTGGTTTCGATGTGATAGTGGGCAATCCACCTTATGTTTTTGCGCGTGAGAAAATATCTCAGAATGAGAAAGATTTTTACAATAAAAACTATTCCTCGGCCCAATACCAATTGAACACGTACTTACTTTTTGTTGAAAAAACGATTGCCATACTAAAGCAAGAGGGAGTCTATGGTCTAATTGTGCCCAATGCATGGTTGATGGTTTATTCGGCACAAGAACTGAGAAGATATATTTTAGGAACATGCAAAATACTGCAGATCCTAAATCTTGAAGGATATTCATTTGCTAATGTAAATGTTGAAACAATTATTCTCTTAGCACAAAAAGAGAAAGTCGCTTCAAGTAAATTGCAAATATACATGAATGATGGAAAAGAATTTATCCCATCTCATTTTGTTGATCAAGCTGACTTTAGCAAAAACATGGGATGTGAATTCAAGGTTTTTTCCAATGAAGCGAGTACTGACTTAACGCGCAAGATTAAAAATAGTTCAGTCGATCTCGAGACCGTGGTCAAAATAAAGGCCGGCTTAAAAGCTTATGAGAGGGGAATGGGAAGTCCGGCGCAGACAGCTGAGGACGTCAAGAATAGACCTTATGACTCCAGAATTGCTATTGCTGGTGACGAAAATACTCTTAAATATTTGGAAGGGGAAGATGTGGGAAGATACAAGATTAGATGGTCTGGTGGTTATTTAAAGTACGGCGAAAACCTAGCAGCTCCGAGGACGCTAAACTTATTTAATGGAGAGAAGATTATAATTAGAGAAATTACGGGGAAATATCCAAAAAGTATTCCAGCAACATATGCTCAGGATACATATTTATACAATATGAGTAATATTGGAATTATAAAAAGAGAAGATAAAAGTATTTCTTTGAAATATATTTTGGCAATCCTCAATAGTTCCGTCATGTCGTATTTCTTTGTTAAAAACACCGCGAAGTCGGTACGCAAATTATTTCCCAAGATTATTTTAAATGACTTAAGAAAATTTCCCGTTAAGGAAATCTCAGAGCAAGAACAGAGGCCATTCGTCGAAAGAGTTGATATTATGCTTCAGCTCAACAAAGAATTTTATGAAAAACTAGAAAAGCACCTCATTATTCTCAAATCACAGCTTGGACTTGAAAAATTATCGAAAAAATGCGAAAAATTCTATGAGTTTTCATACGAAGATTTTATCAAAGCTTCGAAAGTAAAAGTTGGCGCATGGAAAGAAGCAGAGCTGTTCGAATATTTCACCATCGCAAAAAAAGAGCTTGCAGGACTGAGGGCTCATATTGACGCTACCGACCAAGAGATCGACCAGATGGTATATAAACTATACGAACTCACCGACGCCGAGATCAGTCAAATCAACTTCTTATAAATAGTTTCAGGCATTGATGAAATAAAATTGCCACATGATATACTGATGTTACCAATGAAATTTACTCGAACCAAAAAACTCGCATTTGTCAATAATAAGGGGGTGTTGGGGACAGCAAAATATCAAATCTGGGCTATAATGAGCGAATGAATCGCGGAGTAGATAGAATATTTCTCACCATAGTCATCCTGCTTTTGATCGTAGGATTTCTAATTTTCATATCCGCTTCACTTGGAACTTTGGCCAGCAGCCAGTCTAAGTTCATAAATCTTCTCATTGGTCAGCTTGGATTCGGTCTGGTGTTGGGAAGCGCAGCGATGTACGGACTGTCGCGGCTCAAATACCAATTCTGGCGCAAGCAGGCGTTCTGGATATTTCTCTGCTCTATCGCGCTCTCAGTGCTCGTGTTTGTGCCTCATATTGGTATGGCCCATGGCGGAGCGAGACGCTGGGTCGACCTCGGCATCACTACATTTCAACCAGGAGAGATACTCAAATTTGGTATGATAGTCTACCTTGCGACCTGGTTTACATTCGTGCAGAAGCGCATACAGTCTCCACTATTCGGCTTCTATCCGCTTATGGCGATGATGGGAATTGCCGGAGGACTTCTGCTTGCTCAGCCCGATACTGGAACATTTCTTATCGCAGTTTCGGCAGGAGCTGCTATGTACATCGCTGCAGGGGCGCGTTGGCGTGATCTTGCAATACTTTTTCTTCTGAGTGTTGTTTTTCTTGCAGGGGTGGCTGTATGGAAGCCCTATGTTCGTGAGCGTATCACGACACTCATACACCACCACGACGCGCAGGGCTCAGGATATCAGGTCAGACAGTCGCTCATTGCTATTGGAAATGGTGGAATTTTTGGCAAAGGTTTTGGGCAAAGCATCCAAAAATTCAGCTACCTTCCAGAAGCTCAGGGAGACTCAATATTTGCCGTAGCAGGGGAAGAGTTCGGTTTCGTCGGCTGTAGTACTATCGTTTTGCTGTATCTTCTTTTTGGCCTGCGGGGATTATGGATAGCCGCTCATGCACAAGATAAATTCGGTGGACTCTTGGCTGTAGGGCTTGTTATACTGGTAATATCGCAGTCTTTTATCAATATCGGTTCAATGCTTGCGATAGCACCGCTTACGGGTGTGCCGCTCATATTTATCAGCCAGGGTGGAACAGCACTTCTTGTCGCAATGGCAGAAGTAGGGATATTGTTGAATATTTCTAGATATCGGCATGCTTAAATTTATATAACATGAAAATATTATTTGCCGGAGGAGGTACAGGAGGACATTTTTATCCCATCATCGCGGTCGCTGAGGAGGTTAATAAACTCATTGACAAAGAACACTTGGTTGATGTGAAGCTTTACTATATGTCTGACAGTCCCATCGACAATGATCTGCTTTTTAAAACGGGTCTTACCTATATGCAGATACCGACAGGGAAGCGTCGCACTTATTTTTCTATACAGAACTATCTTGATATATTCAAGACGCTTTTCGCTTGTGTGCTCGCTACATGGAGAATGTTCTTCCTCTATCCGGACGTTGTCTTTGGAAAAGGCGGATATGCCAGCTTCCCAGCAATGTTTGCAGCCAAGCTTCTACGCATACCAGTTGTCATTCATGAGTCAGATATAATTCCCGGCCGCGTCAATCGTTACATTGCTCCATATGCCAGTAAGATCGCCATCTCATTCCCAGAAGCAACAAAGTTCTTTATAAGCCATGGAGTTAAAGAAGATCGCATTGCCCTTACCGGTCAGCCCATCAGAAAAGCCCTCCTTGAGGTTCCCACCGAAGATCCTTTTAAGGTATTTCAGCTTGAAGTAGGAATACCCGTGATCCTGGTTCTTGGAGGTTCGCAGGGTTCAGAAAAGATAAATGAGAATTTGATCGACATTCTCCCTCGACTTATAGAAAAATATCAGGTCCTGCATCAGACAGGTGTGAATAATTATGATTGGATGAAGAAGCGTGCTGCGGGGGTACTTGCGGATAGCGCATTCTCTTCTCGATACCGACCTTTTGGATTTCTACTGCCTAATCAATTACGTGTTGCAGCAGTGGCAGCAACGCTCATCATCTCTCGCGCGGGTTCAACGATATTTGAGATATCAATTTGGGAGAAACCATCAGTACTTATACCACTTGCTATAGCTCGCGACGATCATCAGCGGGAGAATGCGTACAGTTTTGCGCGCACAGGCGCGGCAACAGTCATCGAAGAACAGAATCTTAAGCCCGAACTCTTCTATTCTGTAGTTACGTCTATCATGGATGACCCCGCTCGCCAGCAGGTGATGATCCAAGGCACAAAGGACTTTGCTAAATTTGATGCTGCGGAAAAGATCGCAACTGCACTTTTGAGTATCGCAACACACCATGAATGACATGAAAGGAAAAATCATCACACGCTTCGCACCAAGTCCAACGGGTTTTTTGCATGCGGGTTCGTATCGTACAAGTATTTATGCTTATTTGCATGCACGAAAAAATGGTGGAATATTTGTACTTCGCATCGAAGACACAGACAAAGAACGCTCCAAAAAAGAATACGAGGAAAATATCATCGACAGTCTCAAATGGCTTGGACTCGAGCATGATATCTTTGTTCGCCAATCCGAAAATATGGAGCGACACAAGCAAGTGCTCGAGAAAATGATAGCCGAGGGTCACGCGTATATCTCAAAAGAAGAAGCGAAAGATGGATCAGGTCAGATACGCGAACTTGTCCGCTTCAAAAATCCAAATACTGATGTGACATTCCAAGATGAGATCAAGGGTAGCGTAACCATGCACACTGGTGACCTTGGTGACTTTGTTATCGCAAAGAACGTCAGTGAACCGCTTTTCCATCTTGCAGTGGTGGTAGATGATTTTGATGAAGGCGTTACGCACGTCATCCGCGGAGAAGATCATGTCTCCAATACTCCGCGACAGATACTTGTCCAGCGGGCTATCGGGGCACCAACACCTATTTATGCTCATCTACCTCTCGTACTCGGACTTGATAAGAAAAAACTATCCAAGCGTCGTGGCGCGCTTGCGCTCAGTGAATATCGAAAACAGGGCTTTCTTCCAGAAGCTATACTCAACATGGTTTCTCTCGTCGGCTGGAATCCCGGAACCGACAAAGAGATATTCACTATGTCCGAACTCATTTCGAGTTTTGATCTTTCCAAAGTACAAAAATCAGCCGCGATCTTTAACCCAGAAAAACTCGAATGGATAAATAAAGAACACATGAAGCTTCTGCCTAAAGAGGAGTTGCTTACGATGATACGCTCGTACGTACCAACAAACATAAGTGAATTAAGCGGGTTCAGAGAAGACAAGCTGAGTTTAATCGCCCCGATTATTGCCGAACACATTACTCATCTTGGTCAGATCAGAGAAATGGCGGACAAAGGTGAACTTTCGTATTATTTCCAGTCTCCCGATTATGCAAAAGAAAAGCTTTTCTGGAAACAAGAAAATGACATACCAACTTTAACAAAACGATTAATAAAGACTGAAGAATTACTTTCAAGCGTAGCCGATAGTGCTTTCGGAAAGGATGAGATCAAAGCCGCTCTTTGGAGTTATGCAGAAAAAGAGGGCAGGGGACAAGTACTTTGGCCACTGCGCTACGCGCTTTCAGGTAAAGATAAGTCCCCCGACCCATTTCAGCTTGCGGGAATATTAGGTAAAAATGAAACGCTTAAGCGGATTCAAGAAGCAGTACACAAATTCAATGAGGCATAATGTCACCACAACCTTAGCCGTTTCTTTTATTGCGGCTAGTTCCGCACTTTTTTTACCTTTCAATATTGCGAGCGCAGAAGAATCACCACCACCTCAGCCTATATCTACGCGCGCAACAGAACTTCAGCAAAGCATTTCTAGTCATCAGGATGAGATAAAAAAGCTCGAAGCAGACATCGCCGCATATCAGATGAGACTTGTGGATGTGGATAATCAAAAGAAAACGTTACAAGGTGCGATTCAAACCCTCGATCTTACGCGCGTAAAATTGAGTACAGATAAAAAGCTTACCCAAGTAAAGATCGCTCAAACAAATGATTCAATTTATGATCTCAATAAGAATATAGACCAAAAACAGCAACACATCGAAAAAAACAAAAAACTGATCAGTGACATTGTCCACAAAATTGACGAAGCTGACTCTGAATCCTTAATGGAGGTTATTCTCGGGAACACGAGCATCTCTTCTTTTTTGCTTGATATCGATGACTTGGGCAGATTGCAGGTATCTATTCGAGATGGCATCAAGAGCTTAGAAAGACTGAAGAAAGATCTTTCGGGACAAAAAGTTTCATATCAGGCTCAGCAAAAACGACTTACGTTACTCAAGTCTCAGCTCGCAGACCAGCAACGCCTCGCAGACCAGCAACGTCTAGAACAGTCACAGCTACTTAAGGATACCAAGAGTCAGGAATATAATTACAAAAAACTGCTGGCCGATAAACAAGCTCGAAAAAAACAATTTGAGCGAGAGATTGGCGACTTTGAAGCACAGTTGCGCACCGAAATCGATCCAAACAGCTTCCCACGAGCTGGAACAAAGGTGCTCGCATATCCAATTGATAATTCCATTATCACACAAAAGTTTGGACGAACATCGGATTCAGGTAGACTTTACACAAGTGGGACTCACAATGGAGTCGACTTTAAAGCGGCACCAGGTACCGCGATCAAAGCCGTTGCAGATGGCACGGTCATCGGCACCGGAGATACTGACCATGTATGCCGTGGCGCCTCCTATGGTCGCTGGGTGATGATCAAGCATCGAAACGGCCTCTCAAGCATATACGGACACTTGGAGCTCATTAAAGTCAGTCAGGGCAATCAGGTGGGGGTTGGTGATGTCATCGGTTACAGCGGAACCACAGGATATGCGACTGGACCACATCTTCATTTAGGGTTATTTGTCTCAAGCGCTGTGCACATTATCGATCTGCCAAGTAAGACATGCGCGGGAGCAATATTTCATATTCCAGTATCTGCTGCGAACGGATATTTAGATCCGTTGGCCTATCTCTAGCTCGTAAATGCATCAAAATGGTATAATTAGGTAATGATAATTAGAATTATTTTTGCTTTTGTGCTTTTTGCTGGACTTGCATATTACTATAATGTTGACGTGAGGGCGGTCGTCGATAAAAGTGGCGTACCGACGTGGCTCGCTTCGAAAGGGATCTCTACGTCTGCCACGACCACCGCAACAAGTAGTCAGCCATAAACCACATAGGAATAAAATGATTGAGATAAAAGCTCCAGATCCTATTCCTGCAAAAGCTAAAGGTTCAAGGTATCTTTTCTTGGCCGGAAGTATAGAAATGGACAAAGCCGACAATTGGCAGAAGCGAGCAGTAGAGATGCTTCGGGATACTGAGTGGATAATTTTAAACCCAAGAAGACAGAGCTGGGATTCAACTTGGAAGCAAAGCAAAGACGAACCTCAATTTCGTGAGCAAGTCGAATGGGAACTAAATGCGCAAGAAATATCCGACAAGATCCTCATGTATCTTGATCCAGCCACAAAATCACCGATAAGCTTAATGGAATTAGGCCTATTTGAGGGTACTCATAAAATGCTTGTGGTCTGTCCAGACGGCTTTTGGCGTAAGGGTAACGTCGATATCGTCTGTGAGCGTTACGGCGTAATACAAGCAGACAGCCTGAGAGATGCAATAGCGCTCATCTCATAGATTCTCTGCCTATAATGCAAGTATCTTGTGCGACATATATAATATTGCTATATTGGCTATATGAAAAAAACTGTGTGGACTTTGGAAAAAATTGCATTTGGTTTTGAAAAATTTAATTCCGAATTTAAACGCTATCCTACTGCAGTTGAAATTGACAAGTATCCTCACCTGCCATCTTCAAGACAAATTCAAAGAAGTTTTGAGGACGGACTTCCTGGATTACGAAAAATTCTCAAACTTGAAGGACCTCTAGATTTTACTAAAGGCGCATATAGTAGCGAGCGTGCACGAATGATCGGCAAACGTGCTCATGAGACTGAAAAGACCGTTTACGATTACTTAGTGGCTGAGTTTGGGGAATCATTTGTGCACCGTGAGTACCTGTTTATTGATGATAGGCGCACAAGAGCCGATTTCTTGATTTTTTGTAAAAATGGCAATTTTTGTGTTGATGTATTTTATCCAAAGGATATAAAGAATCTAATAGGCTGTTTGAACAGTAAAATGAGGACGTATGGTTATGCAGCAATGCTCCAGTATCCGGTAATTTTTGTAATGATGAATGATGAAATATCAGAAGAGGAGATAGTAGCGGCACTTGTTAATAAGACAAATAAACTTAACACCAAACAGAAGGTAATGTCATTTACGCAATTTGAAACCTTTTGTAGAGGAAAGGTTAGCTCGGTGACTATTGAGAAATAAGGATTTAATTGATATATGTCGCATAACGTACCTGCTAAAAAGATATATTGTACGACGTATCATTAAAAAGAAGTTGAACGCTTATACCGCGCTCAGGCTTATTCCCTAGTGTGCTAAAGTGTGGGATTTTTCGCATAAGCCGTGACTCTCTATTTTAAGTAAGGCCGATGATTTAAATATCTATTTGTTTTGTGTCCGAGATAAACGTACGCGATCTCGCATGTTTCATTACAAAGTAGACGACTCGCCAAATGAAAAATTAGAAATTTCTACCTGCACAGAACCCACTTTGGTCATTCTTGATTCTACGAGCCTCATCCCATTCACTGGAATTTTTTCACCCTCCTGCACACTTTTACTTAGTGGGGCCAGCTCTTTGGGCATATTGGCATGCTTATTAATGCGTGCGAGGGTAATGTGAGGTACTTGCTCGGGCTCTTCAGTGGAGCCCAGTATGTATGTAAGCTCCTCTCTGACTCTACCTGCCAATATCTTGAACTGCATGGCATCGCCAAGTCTTGCAGAGATCATGGTCGGCCTCTCCCCTTCAGGATTAAAAAGGATCTTGTTTAACGTCAACGTAAAATTATTTTGTATCGAGGCGATATCAGAAAGCGCATCTTCGATCTCTGGTATTAATTCTTCCTCGACATTGCCAAGAAAAAATAGCGTCATATGAAGATCATTCGATGGAGTAATTCGAAGCCACTCGCTTGCAGCAATATCTCTCAAACTTTCCTCGAATATTTTCTTCCAGACGTCGCATAGCGGAAGCGATATGAATAAACGTTTTTGCATTGAACGTGGGATTATTTCGGTTGGGCTAGGCAGAAGCTCGCCCTACTGGCGCTGTACCCGTTTTCCATTTACTCAAGATATGAATCTTTCGTAAATATGGAAGAACGGCTTCGATTCTGCCGCGAAAGCTACACTTTCTTAGCTCCTCCTTTCAGTCGGGCTAGGCAGAATCGAACTGCCGCCGCGTGCACCCCATGCACGTAGACTACCACTATCCGATAGCCCGATATCTATACAATTGAAGGAAGTACTTCCGCAGCGTTCCTTACAGTACACGATGCACGTAGACTTTCCTTACAGGAACTGTCCACTCATTGGGTCTTTTTTGAAGATGCTTTAAAAAGCCCACAATGAGTCTTGCGAATCGGCCCCCACTCAGAAGCGGGTTCCCGAAGCCGATTCTCACACTATCCGATAGCCAGATGATTTAAATTTTACTAAACTGTCGTCGCTCTCCTTAAAGGAGCTGTACACTCATTTGGTCTTTTATAAAGAAGATTTAAAAAAGCCCACAAAGAGTCTTGCGAATCGGTCCCGCTCAAGAAGCAGGTTCCCTAAGCCGATTCTCACACCATACAATAGCCCGATATTTATTAGAACTTTAGTTTCACTTAAACAGTAAATGCGGGATTTTCATCATACTTCATCGATGCGCCCAATACTCATATTGTTACCAATACAGTAAGCTCGAGTATAGCAGAAATAATAAAAAAGGCGACAGAAATTGCGTCGGCCTTTTAAATGTATTGGAATCTATTTCTTTGCGAATGTCATACCCCAGTTGTTCATTGTTTTGAGTACTGGCTCAAGAGTTCTTCCGAGAGGTGAGAGCTTATACTCAACTCGTGGTGGTACTTCGGGATATACTTTGCGCAGAACGATACCGTTTTCTTCCATGCTCGCAAGTCGAAGCGATAGTGTGCGAGGACTAATGCCAGTAAGTGATTTTTCCAGATGACTGAAACGTCGAGTCCCCTCCATCAGCTCTCGAATGATGAGTACAGCCCACTTGCTGCCGATTACTTGAAGTGTATTTTCGATGGGCGAGTGAATAACTTTTTTTGTGTATTTCTTCATATAATTAAATTATTCCCGCATGCGAGATGATTAAGGTTTTATTTTTTAGGCGTCAAAAAATGCGATTAACTGTTTAGATAATTAGTATATGTGGCAAAAATATATATGTCAAACTCTCAAGTAAATTGCATTTTGAACATCCTGTGAATTGTGAGAAACTACATTCCTTTACAGTTCGATGCGGGCTTGTAGCCATGCACTTCGGCATCATGCTTGTCTTTGAACCAGACCTTATTTTCATCTTTTATTCTTTTTGCACCCGGACATGTGGGCAAATGATAGACTTTGCCGTTCCTAGATGCGACATACATACCTGATTTTTCTTGAGAACCTGAGGTTTGATTATGTGATTTGAAAGATCGGCGCGAAGTGCTTCCTGATGAGCCAATTTCTTGCACAGTTCCGCTCGAATTTGCCTCAAATTGTGTTTGTTCGACACTTGCAGAGATATTACTGGGAGCCTCAATTCTTAACTCATTTTTGCGCTCTATCTCCCCTACTGAAATACGACCGACCATAAAGGCCCCTGCCCCAATAAGCAATATAGCCAAAAAGACGAATATGTCTTTCGACATATCCCCCATGGACATGAGGGTGGTATTGATTTTTTTGAGGGTATCTGTTAGTCTCATGAGACGTAAGTTTGGCTTCTTTACCTAGAGTTTATCTAGACATACTACGTATAACCAATACACCATGTCAACAAAAAAATCAGGTGGTTCAACCAAAAATAATCGAGACTCGCAACCGAAGTATCTCGGCATTAAACTTCATGACGGACAGAAGGTCGGCGCAGGCATGATCATTGTTCGCCAGCGCGGCACTCGCACTGTCCCTGGAGCAAACGTAAAAGTAGGAAAGGACCACACTCTCTATTCTGTTAAGGATGGGAAAGTTTCATTCAAGACTGTCCGCAAGACTCGCTTTGACGGCAAGATGGTGACTCGCAAGATGGTTTCAGTTGCGATCTAATAAAATCACTTATTGTACAAAAAACTGCTTAATGGCGGTTTTTTATTTGGTGCCGAGGACCAGGGTTGAACTGGTGACCCCTCGCTCTTCAGGCGAATGCTCTACCAACTGAGCTACCTCGGCAAGATATCTATAATTTTGCTTCAAAAACTGTACTTCGATATTCTCTCATGTTACCTACCAAGACAGCTACCTCGGCAAGATTACTATAATATTGCTTCAAATACTGTACTTCGATATTCTCTAATGTTACCTACCAAGACAGCTACCTCGGCAGAAAATACGTATTTATCAACGAATTACCAGTTCTAACCAGTGATTGATGATGAAGTCTAGGATATCCTATTTATTTCACTTTATCAAGAACACTTTGGATATTTCCAGGCAGTGCCTTGGTTTGCTTATCAAGACTATCGATCTGTTTCATTATGGTCTGATAGGTGTTCATATATTTGGTCATATATGGCTGTAGGAAATAGAAAGACCAACCAGCGACTCCCAAAATGATAAGCCAATATATAAAGGTGAATATTTGACTCCATAGCATTCGGCGATGCATGCTTCGAAGTATGCGATTGTTCTCACGCGTGAGATCGAGAAGTTCATCAATCTTATCTTTCTCAGGATTCTCGGTCATCATTGCCATTAGCTAATGATAGCACGGATGAGGCAACTCTCAATTCCCTGTTATGCACACATGCGTAGGTCACATTAATAACATGGTCACAAATCACTATGATTTTTTTTGTGCAAATTACAGCAAAAGTCACAGTGTAGCAACCTCATCTAGGCACCTCTTAAAACCTCGGCATATTACCTATTGGAAGATGCGCACAATACTTTGCATTATGGACTTTGATTATGCAGGATTCTTAAACTAATCCGAACGTGTTTTGTCGCAGCAAGTGTGCAGGCGCACCGCTGACAATTTCAAGTTTTTCTTTGGCGGCATTAAATCAAATTAACAAAGTCAAAACAAATCTATTATATGAAAATAATGAAAAAAACAGATAGAAAAGAGCTCCAGGTAGATTTGGTATCTGCGAGGAGCTCTGTAGGAAGCGGTGTGGTTAAGCCGGAAACTTTTTCTTCCAATCGTCCGTGTACTTAGTAACGATAGGGAGGATAGCAGCGTCATCGTCTTGCAAACCGGCGAGAGCTTGCCCGACAATATAGCGTGCGTAGTTGTCGCGATCTTCGCCGTTGAACTCCTTGCCGGAATTCACGCTAGGCTGGTATCCATGCTCAGCAAAAATTTTAAGAACATCATCTTGACGCATATCGACATCAATATTCTTGCTCGCCTCTTCTAAGTTACAAATCCAGTCAAGCACCGCTTCTTGATTATTGAAGTCAATGTTCGGGAGTTGTACCATCAAATCATTGTATTCCTGTTCAGCTTTTTCACTTTCAAGAGCCTCGCTTTTGCCTTCTGGAGAATGGAGGTAGGTCTTATCGGCCTCTTCAAACTTGTTCAATAAGTCGGCAACAATCCCCTCTGGTGTCGAGTCCTCAGTAGCGATAAGCGGAATAACACCACTGAACAGCGCTCTCACACTTCCCTTCGTTTCTTTTGCCAGAGCAACCATCCGCTCGGCAGTCATGCTGACATTTTCGCCTGTCATTGGTTCGTAGTTGTAAATGCTGACTTGTCCACTTTCCATGTTTAGTCCTTTATTCATATGTTTGTTGTGCGAACTGTTTGTTATCTTAACAGAGTATTGATAGTGAGTGAAGCCCACGGTTATTTATTAATTTTTGACTTTTTGGTTATTATTAAAGAAATTTTCTGCATCTATAATTAAAATACTTCACAAAAAAGGAAAAGTCAAGGAGTTTTCTGATGCCCTCGTGAGTAATATCTCCGCGTACAGCGGCAGTATACCTTTCACTACCAGAGTACTTCTTGTTTACTAATTCACTTTGTTCATAAGTGAACAAAGTCGCGCATTTACTCAGGACACGAATACTTAGTAAATATGGAAGATAATTTAATTTCACTACCGCAGGGAGCGATCAAAAATTTCATTGAGCGACCAAATTCTTTTTGGTGGTAATCCACTTAGAAGAATGCGAGTGCCTATGGCTCTCGAGTACTAAAATTTTGAAGTATCCTAGTGGTGAAGGTTTACGATTCCTCTACTGAGGCAATACAAATGGCTTCTTCGGTGCAGTATTCTTGAAATACTCTAAACACACTTTTCCGAAAAGATCCCCACGCAAAATTTGGGAAGACGGTGGAGCCGCACCGCTGACAATTTCAAGTTTTTCTTTGGCGGCATTAAGAATTAATGTCAATGTATCCAACCAATTCTTTCATTCTTTTTTCTGAATACTTGAAATTAGAATCAGGTGTCGCAACTACATAGAAATGAGGATATATCGAATCAAGTAAATTATCGATGATTTTATTAGCAAAATGAAAACCTCTCGTAGTAATCGGATTGTACCCACCCCTCTCAACAGTTTTTATCAGGGTGTCGCGAGTAAAAAAGTTAATGTGTGCGCCTGCCAAACTCCCACGAAATTTATTTATGTGCCACAAAGAAACAATTTTAGGAATACACGGAACACCGAGTATTAGAATACCATTTGGCTTTAGATACTTTTTTATTTTACAGAGAAAATTATGCGGCGAATACAAATGCTCGAATAAATTATTTGCAAAAATAGCGTCAAATTTTTCATTCAAAACAAAATCATCAGACTCGATATTTCCATATCTAATATCCAATCCTTTCTTCTTGCCATACTCCACCTCGTCTTTTGTAATGGTAACCCCAACACTATTTTTGCCGAAATGGGTTAAAAATTCACCAAAAGAACACCCTATGTCTAGAACAGATTTTTTATCTAAGTCTAAAGTATTGACAATATTTCTAAATGTTTTTGATTTGTCAGTATTTTTGAAACGAATTTCAATTTTTGGATCCATAAAAATTTTATTGATTGAAAGGATTAAAAATTTTTCTTTTTTTCTTTTCCTAAAACATGTTTAAAGCCGATGTCATTCTTCGGGTTCTTTTGCGGTCTTTAACGTTGCGGCTTCGCGCCCTTCCAAATTTTCGCGGGTGATTTTTTCAGAAAAGTGTGTTTAGAGTATTTCAAGAATACGGCACCAGAAAGGAAAAGTCAAAGAGTTTTGGCTCCCCGCGCGAAGTTTATGCCGCACCGAGCTTGCTCTGGTGCGGGACTCCGCGAGTGATTGGTATTCAATTTTGCTGGTTAAAACGAATTCACAATTTTCAAAATATGATTCGAGTCGATGTTTTTCCCCTGTTCTTTTGTGGTTTTTAGCGATGCAGCTACCCGCCTGCGCCGAGGCTTCGACTGGCAAGGGAGCCGCCAAAAATTTCAAGCTTTTTCTTTGGCGGCATTCAAATCAAATTTGCAAAACTGATACAAACGTATTTTATAAAAAATTACAAAAAAATTATTTTGTTTATGATTTGATTTGATTTGATTTTTATAAATTAAAAACACCGAGCAAGAGATACATGCTCGGTGGATTATTTCACCACACCTTCGCGAGCACATTAGCACGCAGGGCATGATATTTCTCACCTAGATAACCTGGGGCTATTGTGTCGCGACGGTCATAGCCAAACGCACGGCGCGACATGAGTAGGACGGGTGGTAATTGTACCCGTTTCCCGTCATAGCTGTACTGGCGCCATGCCCATTCTAGATTATCGATAAACGACTGGGCTGTGACAAAGTACTTTTTTATGGTACCCAAGTCACAACCAAGCCTTTGTTCAAGATTATTTTCCATTGCATGTTCGAGAACATTGGTCGGGTCCCACCGCCATTCGATAAACGCAGCGAGCAATTTGTCATGGTAGGGATAGAATATTGGATCTCCTTTTCCTTCATCGACATTTTGTTCAGCAGAAAGCTCTGCGCTCGGCACAAGATCAATAATACCTTGGGGAATAAGTTCACGTTCCGAGCGTTCGTTAATATAGCGGGCTAGTTCGTACACCTCACCCTTCCACAAGTCGCCTAAAAACGCTGCAACTCCTGCCCCATCACCATACATAGTGAAATAGTTCAGGGCCACTTCGGTCTTGTTGCCATTGCAGACAAAGTACCCGCCTTCTGCTGCAGCTATAGCTGAAAGCACACTTGCGCCACGTATACGCGCCTGCAGATTCTCTTTTACGAGCATGGCAGGATCTGGGTACCCAGCCAGTTTCAGCATATCTATGTGTGCTAGGTATAGGTCACTTATTGGTACGATTTTGTAGTCGATACCGAGATTGTGTGCACATTGTTTGGCAAGCGAACGCGTAGTTTTTGAATTGAATTCAGATGGCATGTTTACTGCTAGCACTTGTCTTGCACCAAGTGCTGTTACTAACAATGCAGCGGACACAGCAGAGTCGAGGCCCCCCGATAGACCAATCACGATTTTCTTTTTCTTACCGATGAACTCGCGTATGACATGAATGACTACATCATGTTTCTCACTTATGCCACGCTCTGGAATGGGTGCAGTCGGTTTATTTGTAAAGAACAGGCCTTCTACATGTTCTGGAGCACGCCATATTGGCGACCCTGTACTATCGACGAGACATGAAGCGCCATCGAACCACACGAGGTTCTTGCCGTTGTTTTGGACACCACAGCTGTTTACATACAATATAGTAGCTCTAGCGTCATTTGCACGACTTTTTAGCATTCCTTCACGTGCTTTCCATTTGCCATATGTCCACGGCGACTGCGATATGTCAACAAGTAGATCGACCAATTGTGCACCATAGATTTTCGAAACCTTGGTGATATATTCGTCTTCCCACAAATCTTCACACACAGCGATACCTACTGAATAGTCGGTTCCGCGAATATTAATAAGAAATGGAGCGAGCAAATCTTCAAGTTCAAGCCCATACATATGAGCAATCTTGGATGCTGGGTAGAAGTGTCGTTCATCATCAAATATGCGATATTTAGGCATATTTGTTTTTGGCACCCATCCGTCACATACGCCGCGTGCTTTTCCGCGTTGTGGCACCCATGAACAGTTTTGCGCAACAAAAGCGGCATTGCACTTGCGCAGACGACCATCTTCACCGATTTCACCTGGGAAAACTTTTAAACCTCCCCAAATTACTGTCATATCAGTTGAGGCTTCACGAATCACCTCATTTGCTTCTGCAACTTCTCGAATGAAAGCATCATGTTCCCATCTGTCACCCAGCATGTAGCCAGATGTGGCAAGTTCTGGAAAAACAATAACTTCTGCGCCATCAGCGCGTGCATTTTCAATGTACTGAAGCATGGTCACGAGGTTTGCTCGCACATCAACTGGCACAGTACGCATTTGTGCGACTGCTATTTCTGGTAGAGTTTTCATTTGATTCTCCAATTGTTCTAACCACAACTAACTTACAAAGTTAATCATTCTCTACGAACTATACTCAAATTAATAGTCAAAAGCAAACTTACACCGTGCCACAAAATAGCCATGATACAAAGAGATGGGTATAAATAATTGATTGAGACATCTTTCTTGTGTTGTATATCCTCGTGAGGAATCGAACCTCTATCTCCGCCTTACAGTCACTGTAGTCACGGATAATTTTCTGCTGAAAATTTCCGCTACCCCGACTCGCGCCGCCGCGCTCCGTCTCTAAAATGATCCTCATTTTAGCCTTTTGGATTTTTTAGAAACAATCTCAAAAGGTCTTGCAGAGCGACTCCCGAAGACGGGTTCCCAAAGCCGCTCTTCACCTTACAGGCGCTGTAGTCGCGGAATTGTATTGCGGAACAATTCAGCGACCCCGTCTTGCGCCGCCGCGCTTTGACTTTGAAATGATCCTAATTTCAGCCTTAAGGTGTTGCGCTTCGATTCCCACTTACAAAAGCGGTTTCCCTTAATCGAAGCGCACCCCAGGACAGAGTTTTCATGATTTTAGTCCCCCCACCCGGAATCGAACCAGGATCTTTTCCTTAGGACGGAATTGCTCTATCCATTGAGCTATAAGGGGTAAAACAAAAGTCCACCAGTGTGGACTTTTGTAATGATAGAGCTTTGCTTCTGCTTACGCAACTGTAGTTGGAGTGTCTGAGAGACCGAGAAGTTCTTGTAAGCGAGGCTTATTGAAGCCGACAATCATGTCGCTCCCGACGGTGATAACAGGGACTCCCATCTGGCCGCTCTTTTCGATCATCTCTTGGCGTTTTGCAAGATCAGTACCCACATCGAATTCTTGATATTCAACGTTGTTCTTCTGAAAATATTCCTTTGCCATCTTGCAGTAACCGCAAGTGACCGTCGTATAAATAGCAACTGGTTTCATGTGTTGGTGATTAACGGTTAATGAGTACAGAATATTATAGCATCTTTTAGTGTTTGATGAACACTGGCTGCGGCGGCGTCCCTTGTGGTGGAAGTGGTCCTTGAGGAACAGTCGAATATCCTTCCAGTGTTACAGTTTCGCTGTCACAACTATGCCCAACAGTGTGCTCTGTCCATTTATCATTAGAGTATGCGTAGGCTGGTGCGTCTTTAGGTTCGTTCATCGAATCTAGGGCGAAATTCGCACAGAGTTGAATTTCTCCCTGTCGAACAGCCCCTTTCTGTACCGAGGGTATGGTGACGCTATATTCATAAGGCACGCGCGTCTCGGGGTCAAGTGTATTGTTCGAACAATACGAATACTGCGTACTCTTGGTAAGGTCACTCAAACTGTCTGGGAGTGCTTTTTGATTCGACGCATAACTACTGACGCAATTTGCGAGTGTGCGGAGGTCACTCGCACGCTGTGAATCAAAGCCCCTGCTACGCTCTGTTTTCGGCGAGCCACCCACCACGAATCCAAGTATCACCGCAACAACAACGAGCCCAGTAACCACAGAGCCAAAAAGCTTGAATGTCTGGTCGGTAACATCTTTGTGGTATTGCACTCTCTTACGCTCGAGGAAGTAGAATCCAAATATTACTCCGGCGATAACGAATATTGTGAGTGCTTTGAGGAAAAATCGTGCAGTGATCTCACCCTGTAACAAATAGAACAGGGCAGTGACAAGGTCACCGACCATCGTAATGGCTGTCGCAAGCAATACGAGATACGTAAGCCACTTCGTAAGCTTTGACTCGACTTTTTCTTCATCTTGACCAAAGCGCTTGAACCAAAGCTTGAGAGCAAGTACGTATATCGGAAATCCGATGAGGAGTACTGCAATTGCGTAATGTATAGCACTTGTATCTACTCCACCGCCATACATGGAAGTTAAAGGGTCAGAGAAGAAATTATTAATTATCTGGTAATAGAGAATGCCAAGAGCGGTCGCAACCATGATAAGTACGATGAACGAGAAGAAATTGATTACGACCTCAACAGTTGAAGATAGTCGGCCACTTCCCTTCCGCGCACCAGTTTTAGGCACGGGAACGCCGCTCGCGATAAGCCCTGCGACGATAGCCTCACCTGCTTCCGCTTCCGTCCAACCTACTGATAAAAGATTTTGTTTAATTGATTCTAAAGAAGCACCCTGCTTGAGTTGGTTGGCAGAATATGCCAAAAGTGATGTTTTATCCATATACTTAATTATAGCACTCGTGGGGGGTGGAATGTGACATTTAGGTGGAACATGGCTAATAGAAAGGAGAATTGATGTAGTTCATTAACTTACACCTGCAAAAAAATATCCGCCCTGCTGTGATATTTTGTATCTGTATTTGTGCGGGTAGGGAGAATCGTCGATTACATCGACAGGTACTTTTCGGACTCGAAGACTTGTCATCGAAAAGTCTTTCGATTCTCCCGCGAAAGTGCCGCAGGGCACTTTCTTACCCACACAAACAAAACAAAGCCACTGGTGTTGTTTTGTAATTGTGCGGGTAGGGAGAATCGAACTCCCGTCTCGACCTTGGGAAGGTCACATTCTACCACTAAACCATACCCGCGTTTATATATCCTATCATGTCTCTCATTCTCGATAAGCGGGAGAATCGAAGTACTTACAGGACCTGTACACCTTTTGGATTTCTAAGAAGAAACCTCAAAAGGTCTTGCGGTGCGACCCCATCAGAATGGGTTCCCAATAGTCGCACCTCACCCGTCTCGACCTTGGGAAGGTCACCACAAGAGTACTTCCAATTTTATACTTCCTGCGGTCGTGAAATTTAGGTCGCACATTCTATCACTAAACCAGTCCTTACTGGACCTGTACACTTTTTGGATTTCTAAGAAGAAATTTCAAAAAGTCTTGCGGCGTGGCTCCCATCAGAATGGGTTCCCTTCTCCACGCCTCACCCGCAATATTTGTATATTATCAAACTGAGCTAAATTCTCAAAGAATCGAAGCCAAGAGCACTTCCAATTTTATACTCCTTACTTGAGCTGTCCACTCATTGGGTCTTTTTCCAAAGCCCTCAATGAGTCATCCAGATAGGGTCCCACCCCAAACCTCACTCTGAGGTTGTTAAATTTTAGGTCGATAAAAAATTACCCCGTGCAATGCGTGTAAAACGCAAATGCAAAGGGCAAAGTGTTAAGGGTCAAAGGAGTGTTAAGCTGCAAAGACCTGAGGACTAACTTGCGCAGAGACCCGCAGGGTTGTAGTCGCGCCAGTCGTCGTCGATCCTGGACCAACGGAGGTACACCTTGTCATCATGCCAGATGACATGCGGGACGCACAAGTTAGTCTTCTCCAATATCAAATGATACTGAAATGACCCCACGGTTCTAACGAAAAAGATACCCAAATCGGGTACCTTTCGCGCCAAGGAATCATAGTCCA
>JAYTUL010000064.1:0-20707 GCA_043744555.1 bacterium
AATACCCCGTGTTTAAGTAATATTTCTCGCTCCTCAGGGAAAAGATCATCGTCGAACCATAGAAAAGGCTTTGTGAAGTCGATTCCGTCTGTTTTATCGCGATCCCAGTTGGTTGGCTTGATCAATTTCATGAGCTCTCTCGATTCAGCATCAAAAAGATGCCCGACATTACGAAGCGGCTCACTTGCATCACCCTTGCAGTGGGTTGTAAGCCAGTATGTCGTGTCTGGATAGTGCTCGAGGACGTATGCAAGGAACTCCTTTACGTGTAGCGCTGGCTGGCGATCATTCGCAAGCAGCACGCCGTCGATATCGAGGTAAATATTGCGTGCATGCGAACCAGTATCATTTGCTTGAGCATCACGCTTAATTACAAGATTGGTGGCGAGGGCTTCAGTCCAATAACTTGTATGCGACTCGTGCACGTTATTTCCTGCGCTGTTTATGAGCTTGATAATATGACCATAGAACTCCTCTGCTTCAGGTAGGCCAAGCAACAGTCGTGTACTCTTGAGGATTCTCGTGATGCGCAACACATTATGATTTCCCGAAACAAGGTATTCAGGATAATTTGCATAAAACATGCTCATTCGACGGAGTGCTGCTCGCATGTTTGATTGAGTAGCAGGACTATTGTGAATTTGCCAAATGTCTTCACTGCTAAGTACTGGAGCACTGGAGATACTCTGACTTCGCTCAGTTAATGGGAAAAGCCACTGAATATAGTCGTGTGCTCGCTCCAGCCAAATATCATCTTGGGCGATAATATCGCTGAGAGTTCGTCCTTTTGCATCTACGCCGGAACCTGAAAGATAATTTACTATTGGAGTATGCATGTATCTGGTAATTTTACGCTGAATTGCAAAATTAGGTAATTTTTTTTAAGCATACTTTTGCTTCTGCTTTTCGAAAAGCACATCAATATTTTACGGAAAAGTTAGTCTCATTATTGAATTTACTATGCCGACGTTGTATAGGTGGGGAAATCTCTCGAAAATGAAAGACTGTTCTTTGTCGGTTGACGGCGTGTACGAGCATGTGTGGACTGGGCACTTTTGAAGAACGGTAAAACAAAAAGAGCCCGAGGGCTCTTTTTTTTCTTGTTGCGGGACCTGGAATCGAACCAGGGCCTTCAGGTTATGAGCCTGACGAGGTACCGCTCCTCTATCCCGCTATTCTCCATTAATATATGCGGATTGTACGCATAATATAGCTTTATTGCAAGTCAAAATTGAAAGATTGTAAAAAGTAGTGTACGATGTTTTTGTTCTTGAGCTACATCATGAGATTGAGAATCACGAGTATTTTAGCTGTTTTTGTGGGTAACATAGTAAGCGCCGTTTTAGCTCAGCTGGTAGAGCATTTCCATGGTAAGGAAAAGGTCCCCGGTTCGATTCCGGGAAACGGCTCCAGAATAGAATACTTTTCTATATTAAGCCGCCTTAGCTCATCTGGTAGAGCGACTGCATCGTAAGCAGTAGGTGCCCAGTTCAAGTCTGGGAGGCGGCTCCATGATGATATACTCGATTCATCTCGATCAGCCTCAGTTCGAAAATATTCGTAATGGTAAAAAATCAATAGAGTCGCGCCTCAACGATGAAAAGAGGAAGAATATCTTGCCGGGAGATCATCTGGAATTTGTTTCAAGGTCTACAGACGAAAAAATTAACGTTGAAGTACTCGAACTCCTCCGATTCAATAGCTTTAAAGAAATGTTTTTAGAGATTGAACCGGAGAAGTTTGGGGGTCAATCAGTGAAATCTCTTTTAGATGAAATACGTCAATTTTATTCCGAACATCAAGAAGGGGTGCATGGCGTAGTCGGTATTCATTTTAAGCTCATTAAATAATATGTCCCAACACAAGAAATTTTGGAATGATGAATATAAGAGTGGGAAGCACTTGCAGCTCTCTGACGAGCCCGCTGAGGATCTTGAGAAGTTTTGCCGTTGGCAGGAGCGTAACTATGGTCGCCGTTTTTTGAACCCGCTTTCACTCGCGCTCGATCTCGGCTCAGGCAACGGTCGCAATCTTATCTATCTCGCACAGAATTTCAATGTGCGCGGTCTGGGTTATGATATTTCTGATGTCGCCATTAAGCAGGCAGAAGCTGCATCGAAAGAACTTCCCATTAAATATGTTGTGCGCTCTATCGAAGGCCTGCTCGACGTCAAAGACAACTCTGTAACATTTGTGCTGGATATGATGACCTCACATTTTCTACGCGAGAAGGAACGCAAGGTACTCCTCGCGGAGATATTGCGTGTACTCAAACCGGGCGGCTGGTTCTTCTTTAAATCTTTTCTGGCTGATCAGGATATGCACGTCAGGCGCCTTCTTAAGGAGAACCCAGCAGATGAGGAAGACGCATATATCCACCCGGAATTAGGCGTTTATGAACATGTGTGGACCGAGCAGTCGCTCCATGATTTCTTTTCTCCGTATTTCAATATTCAAAAATTAGAACGCTCGCACAAGCATATTAAGGAGGGGAGGGCGAATAAGAGAAGGACTATTGTCGCCTATCTCGAGAAACCTTTTTAAAAATTCCATTTTTAGCGAACTTCTTCGTTGCCCGCAGAACGAGCACCGCACAAAGGGATAGTGCATTCCTTATGTGCACTCTTGAGACGCCAATGATCAATTATGTTAACTACTGTGTCCGCAGTAGTTAACATAATTTCTGGAGAATTAGTTTCTTGCAAATCGGTGGCGCTACGATAGCATTAGGGGTAGGTTAGTTTTTTCACATGATTTTCATTTAAGGAGTCACACATGTGGCCTTTTCGGAAGAAAGTAACGCAAGAAGATGCGCGCTCCGGCGAAGATCGACGCAAGAAGCTCGGTCTGGCCGGATGGATCAAAAGGATCCTGCACTTTATATTTGTAGGAATTCCGCTATTCATCATTCGGCTCATTTTGAGCATTCTGAAATGGTCGCTTCTGCTTACCGGATTCGTCGCGGTACTTATCGCGACAGTGATAGCGGGGGTCTATTTCTCGCCAGAGCTTATCAGTATGCTCGACCGCAAATATCCCGACAAAATGACCGAAAAGCTCGAAATCTTGCCGATAACCCCGCTTGCCTCGCAGTATTACTTCAACGAAGAAAGCGGAGTGTTCACCGAAGACAACAAAAAGGTAGCGTGTTTCTCTTCGCCCGAACATCGTCGCATCATCGACAAGCTCGAGGAAGTACCCTTGTTTGAGCGTGCCATTCTGGCATCTGAAGACAAGACCTTCTACGAACACAACGGTGTCGATGGAGCTGCTATTCTGCGTGCCATGGTAGGCCACGCAAAGCAGTTAATCGGAATTGGTGGAAGCAAGTCCGGAGCCTCAACGACCACAATGCAGCTTGCAAAGAGTTTGTACAAAGATAAGAACGGTAAGGATGCCCCTAGGACGCTCTTGCAAAAGCTTCGTGAGGCAGTCACTGCTATTCGCATCGAACGCGAACTCAATAAGTACCAGATAATGCAGCGCTATATGAACATGCCCTACTTTGGGCGTGGTCAGTACGGCATCGAGGCTGCCAGCCATGCGTATTTTGGAAAGTCGGCAAAAGACCTGAACCTGCCTGAGGTTGCGTTCATTGTCGCATTGATCAACAAACCGGCATTGCCCGATCGTATCATCAAGGATGATGCGAATCCTGAGGAGACCAAAGCGCAAAATCATCGTGAAGCAATTCACGGTGCACAGCGTGTGCTTGACCTCATGTACGAGGACCACAAAGTCTCGGGCATAACTAAGGTCCAGTATGCGCAAGCATCGATCGATCTCGAAAAACTTACTCTCTATCCAATCTCAGGTGGATGTGGAGCGATTGACGGCGCGAAGTATTACACCGAGTACGTTCGCTTGGCTTACAAAGACAAGCTTGCGCTTAACTCAGGTGGATACCAACTCTACGTTCCTCGGGACGACGGACTGCAAGCAGTGCTTGCAAAAGCAGTCGAAATGACGACGCAAACATATCTCGCACGGCATCCGAATGATGCTGATAACGGACAATTGCGCGCAGGTGCAGTCGCAATGCAGTTCGATGGAGATGTACTCGCGGAAGTGGGAAACATCGATTATCGTCGTTTCAAGTATGACGTCATCGCCCAAGGGTGGCGTCAGCCCGGCTCGACCTTTAAGGTTTTTACCTATGGAGGACTTGTCGAGCAACTGACAAACGAGGTCTTGGCGGAAGAACATGCGCCTGAGTCGCTCGACCAAATAGTGGCCGAAGTGAACAAGCGCTGTGTTGTCCTCGATGCGCCTATCGGTGTGTCGCTCGGACGCGGTCGCGGGATCAAGATGATCGAAAACTTCCACTCCAACAGCGAACCGTTGTATCGTGGCAACATCTCGTGTGGACTTGCGGTCGCAGAATCGCGTAATGCTGCAGCAATGCGTGCAGGTGGACGTGCAGGCATAAATAATATCATTTCATTTGCGTATCGGCTCGGGTTGTCAGTGGACAAGAAGCATATATTGCAGCCGTATCCTACGACTGCGATCGGTGCATCCGAAGTGAATCCACTCAGCATGGCAAGAACAGGAGCGTTAGTGAATGGTGGGTTTATGGTGACCCCACGGTTCGTCAACGATATTTGTAAGAATGGCACATCACTCCTGTTTAAAGATGATGACGGAAGAAATCGTACATGCGACCCGAAGGGGGATTACCGTGAACGCGGAGAGCGCGTTATGCATCCTGCTGTTGCAGAAGTGATGGTGAGCATCATGCAAGGTCCGCTCAATGAAGTTCACGGCACGGCGAGTTCGCTACGCAAAGGTGCGATACCTGGTATCGATCCATTGAGTTCTGAGATCTGGAAGATGCAACCCGAAGAACGTGCAAAGCGCACGCTGATGTTTCCGCTCGTAGAAACAAAGCTGGGTAATCGGGTATTTCCTGCAGCCGGCGAGATCGCAGGGAAGACTGGTACTGCGACCAATGCAGACGGGAAGACCTCCGATGTTTGGCTGCTCTTGTACATTCCAGGACCTGACGCACATCCCGAAAAAGGTGTGATGCTCGTGTTTTGGATGGGCAAAGATTCCAAAGATCATCCGCTCGGTGAACGTGGTTCGCATGGTGGAGGAGGATTCGCAGAGTCTGGTGGGCGCAATTGGGTCCACTCGGCAGCGACGGTGCTTCAATTCCTTCAAACAGAGCGCGGGTTGCTGAAACCTGGAAACAGTTTCCATCCTTTGTATCAAGATGAGATCCTGCTTAACTTCGATGCTAGGCGGTACACTGTACCCACGCAAGACGTCACAGCAGACCCCAATAAGGGGTTGCTCGTCGATCCGACTGATCCCAACACTGATCCCAAACTTTTAGAAGAGTTTCCTCCACAAGAGGTCCTCCCTACTGAACCGGCCGCTGCGGAGCCGGAAGACCCCAGTAAGTTACCCCTCAATGATTGATAGTTTCACCCCGACAATACGCAAGTATTGTCGGGTTTTTATGTCTTGGGCTGCCACACAACCTCGTTCTCCTGTGAGGGGCTGGAACCGCAGTCCATACGACATGATTCGATTAGTAGGATCTGCGCTTCAGAAAAAGTTCCCATAAGACACAAGAGACGAAATACCACATCGTGTGGACTCATCTTCTGGCAGAAGCGAACAAACTGAAGACTCCCTTCCGCGGTCTTTCAAATAAACAATTTTTCAAACAAAAAAGCAGCCGAAGCTGCTGTGATGATTATTAAAAATTGTTTAAAACCGTCACTCCGAAAACAAAAACCGATACCACAATAATTAACCCTATAACCCAGGGATTATTTTGATACCACTTCAAGTCTTCTTTTTTTACCGTTTGTACCAAGCGAGTCATCGCAGTCTCCTTTTTAAATTCTTTTTTTAGTTTATGATATGAATAATATATGTCAAGGAAAGGTTAAAAGTAGACCTCTGCTATAATACGGAGCATGACCGAGCAAGAAAATCCCAATGCCGCGCGAATCAAGGAAATCGAAGATGCAATGAGCGCATCGGACTTTTGGGTACACAAAGACAAGGCACAAGCATTGATAAAGGAACTTCAGGAATTGAAGACAGAAGTAGAAGGCGGTGGGAAGTATGACAAAGCAAATGCGATCATCACCATATTCTCAGGTGCGGGCGGGGATGATGCCGAGGATTTTTCTGGAATGCTTGTGCGCATGTACTTCAAGTATTTTGAACGCCGTGGCTGGAGCTATGAGATCATCCATATGCATGAGAACGATCATGGCGGCTACCGCAATATCGCCTTTGAGGTTGTGGGTAAAGCATCCTATGGCGAACTGAAAGGGGAGTCGGGTGTGCACCGGCTCGTTCGTGTGTCACCTTTTAATGCCAATGCCAAGCGACACACTTCGTTCTCGATGGTCGAAGTCATTCCTAAGTTTAAAAAAGGTGATGTCAGCCCTCTTCCTGATGCAGATGTACGTCTCGAGTTTGCGCGCTCAGGCGGCGCCGGCGGACAGAACGTAAATAAGCGCGAGACTGCCGTACGCGCAATCCATATTCCTACTGGACTTTCTGTGCACGCCTCGACTGAACGCTCGCAGCTGCAGAACCGCGAACGCGCGCTCGAGCTCCTCACCGCCAAGGTGCATCATCTCCACGACTCACTTTCAGATGCAGAGAAAGAAAAAATGTATATTTCCAAAACCACCCAAGTTGAGTGGGGCAATCAGATCCGCTCATATGTCCTCCACCCCTACAAAATGGTCAAAGATCATCGCACCGATGTCGAGACCTCCAAGGTCGACGCTGTGCTCGAAGACGGCATGCTCGATGAATTCATAGAAGCGGAGAGGGGGCTATAGTTATATGATTTTGCCTATTGCAGAATCATAGATAATGGTTACCCTATACTCAATCGCTTATGTTGAGACTCTTGATTGTAGTAACTCACTACGTATATAAATCATGAGTGATACACATCACTCTGTACAATAACTGTACTCTTGTTAAGATATAAATATGGATATTAAGTCTGATATTGAATCGCTCAAAAAGCTCCGAGAGCTCAAGATAAATGAAGTTAAAGAACTTTACCAAAAAAAGCAGTTCATCTTGTATGAGTTACAACAAATACTTGCGACTAAGCAGTCAATTGGAAGTGAAACGGACTTAAAAAATGCTCATGGAGTCTAACGCTACACAAGAAAATAATAGTGCGTTAGAACAAGAAGAAGAAGTAATAATCCCCAACACCAGCGAATTAGAGCTCGGGTTAATGGGTGCTCCGATTGAAGGATTTGTCGAAAATGAGAATAAAGAGAAAGAAGAGAACCAAGAGATAAGAAACCTTGTTTCTGATATAAATGTTGATCCAGAAATAATTTTAGCGCAGTTAGCTCAAGAATTTGGAATGCCTTTAGAAACCGCGATTGCCACCGCTACCAAAAATGGGTTTTATGAAAAAATCGGAGACCTGCAAGAGGCGACAAATACCTCTGCAAAAACAATCGAGGTGATTTCAGCGCTCACGAGCAATTTAGTGTCAGCAGGTATCGACACGGATCGTGTTAAAAAAGTAGAAAATGTAGGTGAACAGGAGATTTCAGACCTTGATAAATCAGAATTGATGCCCCAATCTGCCGAAGAACGCGCTCAAAATAAAGATATTGAATCCGAGCTAGCCAACTACTCACCTGAGCAGAAAAAGACGATCGAATTCAATTTTCGTTCGGCAGGATATCAACTTGAGGCCCAAAAGAATAAAACTCTCTCCAAGGTTTATCACTTTGCTGCAGGGAAATTTATTGAGAAAAAAGGAAATGAAAGCACAATGGGCCGCTTTTTAGATGCATACGGTGGAGTATTTGACGAAAATATGAATACTGCCCTCAAGAATAAAAAAGATCTTGATGAGGGCAAAGCTACGGTTTGGCAAAAACTTGGAAATATAGGAGCTATTTCTGGAAACACCTTGAAATATGGACGCATGGTACTCGGTCCCGCAAGGTGGGCAATGATGCTGCCAATGCTTGCAAATCACGGCTTTCGAGCAGGTAAAGAGGCTCGGTTCGAGAATGAGGAGTTAAAGAACGAGACTCGAGAAGAGGAAATGGAGAAGGCCGCAGAAGAAGCATGGAGCGTATATGAGACAGCGATGCAAAATAAGGGCATGGAAGTTGCGGACGAGAACAATCCGGTTACCACTGATGATCTTGAGAAAGCCTACGCAGAACATATTCCCACCAATTTAAAAGATCGTTTGTCTAAATTTGCCGAAGCAGATCATGAAGGAGATGGGATTGCGTCACGCGTAATTCAGAAAGGATACGGCTGGTGGATAAACAAAAAGCTGAAAAGTTTGAAGAAGCATTAAAAGAAATAAACGATAACCCCGACCTAACTCCTGAAGCAAAGGCTCTGGCAAAAGAGAAGTACATGTCGCATTGGGGCAGGTCCAAGACTCTGGCTGATTTTGATCGCATGGTCACCCAAGAAGGTACAGTTGATGCGTGGGCAGGCTGGGCAAGAGTAGCTGAGAAGACCGCTCAGGGTACAGTATATGCCATGATGGGAGATAGCATCAGAAGAACTGCACAGGCAGGAGTTAATCTGCTTGAAAAAGGATTTGCTTCTGCTTTTGGAACTGTCGGAGAAATCAAAGCAGAGAAAGAAGGCATGAATGAACATCCTGTATTGAAAAGTATGTATAGTAAAATGGCGGAGGGTATCCACAAGGGAAGTTGTGAGGAAGTATTAAAGAATGAATTTGCTCAAATCTCAATTCAGGAGGACAAAGAGGCAAGTTTTTTTGCGATAAATACTCCTGAAGGAGATTGTGTCATCAAACCAGTAGCTCTTGGTAATGCATATCAGGTAGAGTTACCTGGGTATAATGATATTTTTAAAGAAAAACCATTTGATCTTGCAAAAGCAACACTTTTTCATACGCACCCCTTGCTTGATATAGATGAAAAACCAACGAAAGAATTTCTTGAGATGGTAGTGAAAACAAAATCTGGTGAGTTGCCACCATACAGTATAATGCCTCCGGGGATCGCTGATTTCCGTAATGCGCTAGCTGTAGATAATCGTATTACTGCCGGGGATATCTTTTCGCGCAAAGTCATTACCTCTATGGGCACATGGGAATATGCTGTTGATGAAAATCACAAGGACGTAGCAAATGAGGCAATTTCTGCTCTTGAGCATGTTAGAGATGAGGCGCTCAGTCAGTCAAAAACTGGTGTTTGGGATGATGTGCGGAATGCTGCTACAAAAATTGTTGCTGATGATGACATGCCTAGCCAGTATAAATCCATCATGCAAACACTCCTCCTTGATAATAAGCCGCTCGAGACGCCATATACTGAAGCAGCTCAAAAGGCATATATCGCTGGTGATGTTTCCAAGTTACACGAAGAGATGGACTCAAAGCTTAAGCTCGCAGTAGATTATGCAAAGAGTGTCTCAGTACACGGCCTAAAATTAACCTTCGTGCCACATGAGAGCGTTTTGAAAGAAATTAGTAAATAAGGAATAACTGGTCTCACTCAAGTTTTTTGACGATATTTTTTGACCTCACGCAAGCGTTGCCGTACCGCAAAGTTCGACGCCGTGCTCGAAGACGGCATGCTCGATGAATTCATCGAAGCGGAGAGGGGCTTGAAATAGCCCTACAGAGAGACACAAAATATACCTTGACAAATATGCATATGTTGTGCTACAATATTAGCATAGTTTCGGTTCTTTGAATGAGTCTGTTAACGAATCACAACTTCGCCATAGCTTTAAGTTCCCATCAAAACCAATGGAGATTTCAAGCTATGGCGAAACCTATTTCGGTACGGCCTAGCATCTCCTTAAAGGAAATCATCATGGCACAACGTGTCGCAGGTGAAGACTATTTCGGCATCGACGGGCAATTGCTCGAGATCAAGCGTCAGCTTCGTCAGCCGAATGGTTATCCGTTCGACATCACTAAGCTTCGTGCACATCTCCAGCTTGCTATCAATGGCAACATGTCCACGAAAGCAGGCGAGAACGTTTATCTCCGCCCCATCTCCCCCGAGCTCACCATCCTACCCACGAACGGCACCCGCACGATTGCGCATGCGAGCAAGCTCTTCACCGGCTACATCGATGGCGGCTTCAAGAACTTGGACGTGCCGTCCTTGCCCTCACCTACAAGATCGGTCATGGTCTATGAACAGGTGAAAGATGGAAGTTTCCAGGACACCTTCGGAAGTCTCGGGAGGCCTCTAGATGAACTGTGCCTGACACAGGACCAGATCATCGCATTTGTGGAGCGGGAGGCATCGTGGCTCCACCCACAAGGTTATGGGACTTTCTTCTTGTTCAAGGAGGGTGACAAGTTCTTCGTTGCGTTCGTGGATCGGCACGATGCTGGTCGGCTCAAGGTGTACGTGTCCCGCCTCTCGGACGACTGTGTCTGGTATGCCGTGTGTCGCTACCGCTTCGTGTTCTCGCAACTTGTTTCTCAGGCTGCCCAGACCTTGTCCCTCTGACTCTTTGTCCCTCTGACCTCTGCTTCGGCGGGGGTTTTTTGTACTACTATGTAAGGGTATGTTTCGCCCATACCTACCAACTGCACAAAATTCTTGACCACCCGCTGCCTTTGCCGTAGCTTTAATCAATAGAAGACTGACTGCTCTTTCAAGGGAGGGTGTCATGAGTAAGCAAACTACGACCAGTAACTATTTTGATCCGTTGTCCGTGCGCGCGAGTATCATCGCCGACAACTACAGTGAGATGCCAGTGCGAAGTATCGCAGCACGCGTAAAGCACATACAAGACTATTTTTGGCGCATCATCGACGATGAACCACGCAGGGAACTTTTCTACATCCCTAAGCATCTTTACGAATACGATGAGCGGCGTGAGCCAAATGAAGTCGGACTGCTCGAGAAGCGAATCGGCGAGAAAAAATCAACCCTCACCCCACTCGAAATCCTCGAAGGGCGAACGTATAGCGATGTGAACAAATGGCTCTTTCATTATGGAGATGACCTGATGCATAGACTCCCGCCCGATATTCTCACGGATTATCTTAGATTCTTTAGTGTCTGCCGTAGCTTAAACGATCAGGCCAAAGAAATGGCTGTTCGACTGGCTGAAGCCTTTGACGCTTGCAAACATGGGACCAAGACTTACCCAGGCTCACTTAGAGCGCGAATCCAGGCTGGTAAGGCATACACGCGACTTCTGCGATACGAAGACACCAAGTTCACTAGGCTCGTATTATTCGACCACGAAAAGCACGCTGTGCATGGTAGCGAGTCCGATCCAAGACGCGTGCTCATGTTCCTAGGTACAAAGTTCTGGGCAGTTACACGAGGCCATTTCGGTACAGGAACGGTGCACGGGGTCTTCAGCAGTGAGAGTGCGAAGTTCGATGCATCGCTTCACCGTGATCGTGATTGCGTGACGGTCCACTGGATGTCAAAGTGTAATCCCAATGGCCAACGTTTCGCCGTGGTGACCTTTGTCCACTGCGAGCTTTATCCAGAAGATGTCGCATGGTTCGATGCACATATCCACGATCTCAAGATAGATCACGGCGCATATCGACCTTGACACGATCCCCAGCATTCGCTGGGGATTTTAATTTACACTCATACCTAGAGCCATTTTTAAAATATGTTATACTTTGTCTACTCTATTTTCGCTTGTGTTACATGATGAAATTACAACTCACGACGAAAAGTTGCATATGATCTATTTTGATAAATTAACAAAGATCTATTCTGATCATGCAGCTCTTTCAGAAGTCACCTTCGGCATTGAGCCCGGTGAGTTTGTTTCCATTGTTGGGCATTCAGGGGCCGGAAAGACCACACTTTTACGCATGCTGCTGGTCGAAGATAAACCAACGAGCGGATCGGTCTTTTTTGAATCCACCAATGTTCACCGCATAAAGCAGTCCTACGTTCCTGACTACCGCCGCCGTATCGGAACCGTGTTTCAAGACTTCCGCCTGCTTCCCAACAAGACCGCATATGAGAACATCGCTTTCGCCATGGAAGCGGCCGGTCGTACAGATGATGAGATACGCTCAGATGTTCCACAAGTCCTCGAACTTGTCGACCTCACCTCTAAGGCACTCCACTTCCCAAGCGAACTCTCAGGCGGTGAAAAGCAGCGCGTGGCCATAGCGCGCGCCATCATCTCGCAGCCCGATGTGCTTATCGCCGACGAGCCGACAGGTAACCTCGATCCGGTCAACACCTATGACATCATTCAGATATTAAAGAAGATTAACGACATGGGTACGACCGTAATTCTCACGACACACAACAAGGGGATTATTGATGCGCTTAAGCGGCGGGTGGTTACTATGGAGAATGGAAAGGTTATACGCGACGATAAGCACGGCAAATATATTCTCTAACGCAGTAGTCCAAATTTGGCGCACTCCTAGTTGTTTTTGTGCTCGGTCGTGGGACTGTATACGAATACAGCCCCTGCGACACTGCGACTAAAAACAACTTCGGATTGCATCCAAATTTGAACCACTGCTTTTCGTGCTAAATGAGTTTGGTTATTATTTTTACTCCTCAAACACTTCTTCAGTCTAAAACTTCGCATTGCATCGAAAATCCCAGTGCATCTCGTGGGCAGGTTGAAGCATTCTTTGCTCGCGTCTCGAACTTCACTCAGTACTGGCACTGGAGGGGGGGTTGTGAGGGCTTACTTTTCAGATCCGGCTCAGTCCAGGACTTCGCATTTCATCCAAAATATAAAGAATGTATTTTGTAATAATTTCGCGCCTCGCTTTGTTGCGGAGCCTCTCTGACTCGGTCAACATATAAGAATATGCCTTCCTAGTCGCTTTCTCAGTGCCTCGTGATGCATCGAAAATTTTAGAGAATGACTCGAGCTTCACTAGTAATGACTCCAAGCGTACCCCTATGTAGCGAAGAATTTGTTAAAAAGCCTTATGTTATTTAGCATTGATTGCCTGTGGATAACTTTCCTTGCAAAGAATTTTGTAAGGTGTATATTCTATACATCAGGAGTTAATCTCGATACCAACAGGTATCAAAGCATTTGCTCCCGATATTTAAAGAGCCCGAAGATTTATCTTCTGGCCCTTTTTATATCACTTGGGAAAATATTCAGGATTGTCGAAGGGAATGCTTTTTTGCACACCCCATTTCGCATTCTGGCGAAAATATGAGAAAATAAATGAATATGAGCGTTTTCACCAGCACACGCCGCATAGTCAAAGCCGGCTTCATTAACTTTTGGCGTAATGCCGTTGTTTCGCTTTCTGCTATCTTCGTGATGACAGTCGCGCTCTTCGTCATCTGTTCAACCATGCTCTCATCGGTCTTTCTTGAGTCAACTCTGAATGGAATCAAAGAGAAGGTCGATATCAACATTTATTTCAATGCCGACGCACAAGAAAACGACATAATGCTCATGAAGCGTTCGCTTGAAGCATTGCCCGAGGTCAAGTCTATCGAATATATCTCCCGTGATCAGGCTATCCAAAATTTCAAGAATCGCCACCAGAATGACTACCTTATGACTCAAGCACTCGACGAGCTCATCGATAATCCTCTCGGCGCGATTCTCAATATCAAAGCAAAGGACACTTCGCAGTATGAAGCTATTGCCGCCCGCATCAAGAGCGAGAGAGACGCATCTGGCCCAGGGAATAACCTTATCTACAACGTCAATTACTCCAAAAATAAGATTGTTATCGACAAGCTGACTGCCATCACGGGAGGCGTGCAGCGCGTATCCTTTGCCGTGCTCCTGCTCCTTGTTGGCATTGCTATTGTCATTACCTTCAACACAATACGCCTCGCTATCTATATCTCACGCGAAGAAATCGCAGTCATGCGTTTAGTCGGCGCCAACAATGCTTTCGTGCGAGGTCCTTTCATAGTCGAAGGTATTATGTACGGGATGGTTGCGGCTATTGTTGCCACGGCTCTTTTCTACCCGGTCACGCTTTGGCTTAAGGGAGCAACGCAGAATTTCTACGGCGGTATCGATCTTTTCTACTACTACATCGCGAACCTCAATCAGATATTTATTGTGTTGCTTGGTACCGGGATGGCACTTGGTGCAATATCGAGTTTCTTAGCTGTTCGTCGTTATTTAAAAGTATAAAGTTCGCCCATGCGTATATGGTAAAAAAACATAAATATATTTTTGTAGTGGGCGGAGTAATGAGCGGAGTAGGGAAGGGAGTCGCGACATCATCCATCGCACTCTTACTTCAGGCGCGCGGGTTTAAGATCTCTCCCATCAAGATCGATCCTTATTTGAACGTCGACGCAGGCACCATGAACCCTACCGAGCACGGTGAGGTATTTGTATTACGCTCGGGACTCGAAACCGACCAAGACATGGGAAGTTACGAGCGCTTCCTTGGTCGCGATCTTTTCTCAGAGAACTACATCACCGGCGGTATGGTTTATAAGAGCGTCATCGACCGTGAGCGCGCCTTGGGCTATGGCGGTAAGTGTGTTGAGCCGGTACCCCACATCCCTGAGGAAGTCATACACCGCATCAAGGCAGCAGGCGAGAAAGACAAGTCCGATGTCACTATTGTTGAGATCGGCGGCACATTAGGCGAGTACCAAAGCGTGATGTTCATAGAAGCTGCCCGCATCCTAAAGATAGAGAACCCTGACGACGTGCTGTTTGTCCTTGTCTCGTACCTTCCTATACCGGGTAAATTGGGTGAGATGAAGACCAAGCCCACCCAGTATGCTGTTCGCACAATGAATTCTTATGGCGTACAGCCTGATGTCATCATCGCTCGGGCCGAGGTCGGGCTCGACATCAAACGCAAAGAAAAAATAGCAATATCCTCAGGCATGAGACCGGAGGCAGTTATATCTGCCCCCGATGTCGACAGTGTCTATGATGTCCCGCTTAATTTTGAGGCAGACAATCTCGGCAATACTATTATGCAGATACTTAAGATGAAGCCAAAGAATAGCCAACCCGACCTTGCGCCATGGAAGTCATTCGTCAAGAAAGTTCACAACACAAAGGGTGAGCTCAAGATAGCCATGGTCGGCAAATATTTTGCGACCGGCGACTTTGTTCTTGCTGACTCATATCTCTCAGTCATCGAGGCGCTCAAGTTTGCGGCCTATAAGGCGGGCAAGAAGCCAATCATTGACTGGGTAGCAGCAACTGACTTTGAGGGAAAGGACGCAGCAAAACATCTTGTAATACTCAAGAAATACGACGGCGTTATTGTCCCAGGTGGATTCGGCTCTCGCGGTATCGAAGGCAAACTCGCAGTCATCAAATACGCACGCACACACAAGCTTCCGTATTTCGGCTTATGCTACGGCATGCAACTTATGATAGTTGAGTACGCTCGCAATGTTTTGGGACTCAAAGGCGCCAATACCGTCGAGATAGATGAGCATACCAAGCACCCTGTCATCGACATTATGCAGGGTCAGCAAGACAAGCTCGACGAAGGTGATTACGGCGGCAGCATGCGTCTCGGCACCTATCCTGCGTATCTTAAGGAGGGAAGCGTGGCACGTGCAGCTTACAAAGCCGAGATGGTGCATGAGCGCCACCGCCACCGCTATGAGGTTAACCCTGCATACATCGAAGCCCTCACCAAGGCAGGGCTTGTATTCTCAGGCATCTCACCAGATGAAAAATTGATGGAAATAGCTGAGCTTCCGCATAAGGTACATCCATTTTTCTTAGGCACGCAGTTTCACCCCGAGTTCACCTCTCGCCCGCTTTCTTCTCATCCGCTCTTTGATGCATTTGTGAAAGCAGCAAGTAAGAAAATAACCCATCCATAATATGCGCGACCGCACTCCACTTTCCTTAATATTCACATTCATATTCAGTATCTGCGGAATTGCATTTTCTGGATATCTTATCCTTGCGTCACTTATTCTCGGAACGAATGCGCAGAGTGAGTCAGTGCAGACATTCCTTGGCGTCCCTGCTTTTTACTTCGGGCTACTATTATTTGGGTCGCTTTGTGCACTCGCTCTATACGTGTACAAAAGGTGGATAAGTTTCGATCACTGGCTTATGTCTACCACAGGCACCTCATTCATCGGTATTTTGTTTGCGATGTTTGTCACCTATAAAGAAATGCCGACATTTTTAAAGCATGGTTTCACTTTCTATACATTCGTAGTGCCTACAAGCTTCATAGATCTTGTGTTTTTTATGCTCGTGTTTGTCACTGTAGCGCTAGCTTGGTCACACGAGCTTGATCACAACAGATAACGAAAAAGTAAGTTAACATAAGCGTTTTTTATCCCTGCCCTGTAATTGAGCTGTATTTTTTGATATGCTAGCATTTAAAGATATGAAAAAATATAATTCGTCTCAAGTGAAGTTCGCAACTATCATCGTAACTTTATTCGCTCTTGCACCGCTCGCCCATTCAGCGGTCATATCAGGTGTCGCGTCTACTGTTATAAACACTGGCGGGGTCATGCACACAGAGACCAAGGTGGGCACTACTGCCACTACCGGAGTAAAAATAGTTGGCGGTGCAAAGATGGAAGACGGCACCCTCGAAGTCAAGACAGAAACACAGCACAGCTTAGGCACAAAAGGTGATGCTATCGAAAATCCAGAAATGAACGCCAACGTCAACGCTTTGTCTGCACTTGAAAAAGCAGAGCTTCATATCGATCTTGACGAAGAAGATAAGAATGATGAGGGAAAGGGTGACATTGATGTGGCGTCTGATGTCCACTCAGAGTTAGACTTTAAGCATTTTGTAGCACGCAAAGCAAAGGCAGATGCACATATCAAGTCGGTCGATGTGAAGGACGGCAAGGTAGAGGTGAGATATAAAGAATCAGGAAAATGGTTCGGATTCATATCAGCAGATATAGAGGCAAAGGTGTCAGCTGATGTGAAGGGTGATGTCGAAGTCGCGTACCCTTGGTATCACATCTTTATGAAGGCAAATCACTCAAGTGCCTCACTTCAGTCAGAGATCGCTCGCGCTGTTGCTGCTGAGAGGAAGGGTGAGAAAGAAGGAGTAAGCTCAACAACATTGCGCGCTGAGATCAGTGCTGCATTTGGAGTACCAAATCTCTTTGAGATAATCGCAAACACACTCAAGAAGACTTCTGCAAGTGCAAATACAACAACTGAGGTATAGGCGAACTAACTCAACTTACGATCAAAGCACAAAGGGGGACGAGATGTTCCTCTTTTGCTATATTGAGAGAATGTTTTTTGCATGGAGCGCATTAATAGCTTTTCTGTTCTACGTCAAAGTCTTGACCAAGAACGCTGAGCGTCATGCGGCCGAGAATGTTATGCTCGCTCTTTTGGATTCGGGTCAGGAAGAAATGATAAATATCATGCGCGCGATGGTTCCACAGCTGACTGCGACAACCGAAATTATGAAAAGCTTAGTGCTAGGAATTACGATACTCATGAAACCGATAGCATTTTTTTATAACCTCATCAATTTCCAGACAGCCGTTGTGGATGCACGCACACCTGACGTTACAATACTGTGGGATTCTCAGAAGCAAATATTGGAACAACATGACTTCGATAGTCTCGACGCACTCGATCTATGGAATGACGCCCTCAAGCGCGATGTGACCATGCTTTTGTTTCTATTGGTCGCGCTTTTTATCGTCATTACGACCCTCCTAGAGTCATTTGCGGGGTGATATCGCTCATGTGGTCGTTCGAGCATTGCAGAAGCAAAGGCTGAAGCGTCATATGGGCTTATCGCCAGCATGAATCCCGCATGCTTGACTTCATGCGGGGAAAATAGATAGTATTTTACTATGAAAATTACACACACAACCTTGGTTGGAATCGTTAGTCTTATCGTTGTCTCTCTCGGTGTATGGGCATACGCAGAAGCGGCGGGTAATGAATTATCAGTTTGCGTCAAACGTAGTGGGGCGATGTTTGTCGTCGGCGGAGGTTTTCGGCAATCTGATTGCAATGGAAACGACCAGCTGTTAACTCTCAATATTCAGGGACCAAAAGGTGATAAGGGGGATAAAGGCGATACCGGCACGCAAGGAATTCAGGGGGTTCAAGGGCCAAGAGGTCCAGCCGGTGCTGATGGTGCAGTTGGACCACAGGGACCAGCGGGAGCGACGGGTGCAACTGGAGCAACAGGACCCGCGGCAAGTGGCAGAATACTCATCTCGAATGGACCTAGCAATTATATTTTGCCCCCACATACGACCACAAGTTGGAGCTGGAACGTTCCTGCTGGTACCGGCGTTTACTCAGCATTCGTTCGCATTGGCTATAAAGTAGATGCATATGGTGGAGAATATGATGATCTTTACTGCGACCTAGAAGTGCCAACAACCAGAGTCTTGGACTCAGCTTTCGCACGAGCGCAGGTAGACGCAGTGCAAGGTTCCTATGTTGACGGAGCGATGACTTTGGTCGGGGAAGTAGACGGTTACCGCGATCCCTTCCAGCTCACTGTTAAGTGTCAAAATACTGGTGGGATGAGTACAACCATCAGAGCCATCCACATACAGTTGATTGAAGCTACTGACGTGATCCTCTTTGGGATGGTGCCACAACCATAGACTGACTGACGATAAAATCGCACACCTCACAAGGTTGAAAAAAACCCACAATTGCGTATTATACAAAGGTTCGCAATTTAAGTTTTGCGGGTTCGTCTAATGGTAGGACATTGCCCTCTGGAGGCAAGTATTGGGGTTCGAGTCCCTGACCCGCAGCAAAAAGGAACGCAGTGAGTTTTTGCTGCGGGAGGAAGCCATCTGCATGGCTTCCGGCAGGGACTCGAATAGGGATTTCGTTATTGAGTCTGCGAAATCGAAATCCACCCGCGGCGGTAGCCGAGAGTCTGCACGACCCGCAGTCAACATTTGTTCGTATAAGATGAGCTATAATTTATGAAAAATATGAATGAATTTGAATTTTGGCAAACAGTATTTTCTGGTCTTGGGTTTTTTATCGCTCTCATAACGATGTTTTTAGTCTTGTATATCGGGAGAACGCAAAATGTGATTGCACAGCAGGCCTTGAGAGTAAGTGACTTTGCTGAGGTGTTTTTAATGCCACAAGTAATTATTTCAAAAGATCAAGCTGGGAGAGATAAAGTGATTGGTGGGCAAATCTTAATTAAAAACGTGAGCGCATACCCTGTCTACTTAAATGCTTACACCTTAAATGGCATAAAACATGATGTAGGAAATTCAGCAATACCCAACAACCCAGATAGTTGGTTCGGTGTGCCGATTTCCCAAGATATTCTGAACGCAAAAGAATTTTCAATTTCAGTAGATTTTGAAGATTATCAAGGGAAAAAATACAGAACGGAAGGATTTGGGTTATTTGACGGGAATGGATGGGCAATTAAATCGAAGAAACGAATTTCGGTTCATTAAAATCAACTCGCACGAGACGTGCCGAAATAATGTCCTAAAATTACCCCGAACGGTTAAGTGGCACAAAATAGATTGGGGGCTATCTTTTCAACTCACAAAATGGTATAATACGTAAATGACTAAGGTCCTTCAATCTCAAAAAGTGAATAGTAGAGGTTACATAATAGGTCGCGATGCTTTTGCTAAAATCAGCGCTGTTGAGGGCATTCATTTGACAAAGGAAATGCGTAAAGATTTCAACTCGTTTGAGCAAAAAAACCTCTCTCCAGAGGATCGTCGCGAAGCAATTTCCAGAAAGTATGCTCGCTAGTTTTCGTCTATGTATGATGCTGTAGTTGATACCTATTGTTACGAAAACACCACGGTACTTAAGAACATACTCGGTATTCGCGACCAAACAACATTGGACGCTTTTGAGGCTGCCATGACCGCCCAACGCTCCGATGAGCCGCTTCCCGAAGGCGACTGTGATGCCCAACATTATTACGCCGTTCATCGACACTTGTTTCAAGACATTTATGCTTGGGCTGGAGAGGCCCGCAGTGTACGTATTAGCAAAGACGGAAGCGCTTTTTGCTATCCAGAACACATAGAACAAGAAATACAAAAACTGTTCAGCGGTCTTAAGAATCAAAACTATTTACGAGGACTTTCATCAGACGAATTTGCAAACGGTGCAGGGCACTTCATGTCCACTCTTAATGCAATACATCCTTTCCGCGAAGGTAACGGTAGGTCACAAGCATCATTTCTTCTTCTGCTTGCCGATCAGGCAGGGCATTCCCTTAATCTTGACAAATTTGCGCCTGAGAACTTTATGAAAGCCATGATAGAAAGCTTTGCGGGTGATGAGACATTACTGGTCAGGGAAATCCAAGAACTCTTGAAATAACTTTCCACCAATATGCTCGAGATGCGTCGTTGTGATAATCAACTCGCGGAACTGGGGATAAGTCCACATTTTTCATCATGTTCATGGTCTAATATTTTCACAAACTGACTTGCCCACTACTCATCCCCGTACGGCGTCCGTTACCACTGTTGAGGACGTGATAGACAATATCACCGAGTGCGATACGGGGTTGACGGGGCATGACTATATTATATCATGTTTTCTGTATTTGTGTGGTGCCTGACCCCAATTGCAGGGGACCTTGGTTTTTTTAGAATTATAAATAAGAAAAAATTTTACTATCTTAGCGGAAGGATTAAAGAGCTTATAAATAGAGGTGGAGAAAAATACTTACCGATAGAAATTGAAATAAACAACCCCCCGGCAGAGCCGAGGGGTATTGAAACGAGATGAGCCTCAGTTCCAGAGCGTGAGTTGATAGGTCTTCCCTGTCGTCTTTCCTTGG
>JAYTUL010000065.1:0-5200 GCA_043744555.1 bacterium
ACCTACCAAAACAGCATATAGTGGCATTTATTTCTTTAATTACATTCCTCCAGACTTCTCAAGTTTACCCTGATACCTACCAAAACAGCATATAGTGGCGTGGAGATTTTCAAGGATTAATACACTTCAATGCATCCACCACAGCTATTAAAACAAGTCATATGGGGAATATGTGGAGATTAGCACAACCTTTGAGTTTTTTAAAGAGGAAGATCGAATGCATGCGGTCCTGCGCCAAGAAAGAGGAGCGATAGCGACACTACACCTACGAGAAAGTAGTAACTCACTGATTCAGGTGTAAACGCGGCTTTCTTGTGTTTAAAATAGATAGCAATTAGCGATAGAACGAATCCTATTGCCCCCGCTATTTGCACGTATATTCCAAGAAAAAATCCTAGACTAAGAGCTATGATAAGTACCCCCAGTATCAACCACGCGAGGCTATCCTGACCACTATTTGCTCGGCTAGATGTGGTGAAGCTGTATCCAATGAAGAAAAAGTAAAAACCCAAGACGATACGGAGCATAAAAGGCACGTACCAACCCCAGTCGAGTAATTGTGGAAATAGTGACAACATGGTTTCTATTATATCATGAGAAAATTCATATATTAATGACAGATAATCATTACATGAAAGATAATGATGCAAAAGATATTCATGTGCTGCTTAACGACATCCGCAGTGCACACAATGTAGGTTCTATGTTTCGTACAGCAGATGCAATTGGGGTAAGTACTATACTGCTTTCAGGTTACACACCATGCCCACTTGATAGATTTGGTCGTCCGGTTGCTGAGATAGCGAAGACTGCACTTGGTTCTGAAATTACCCTCAGCTGGTCTTATGAAAAAGACCCGCTTATCGTCATTGCTTACCATAAACGAGAGGGGTACACGATAGTAGGACTCGAGCAGGATGAACGAGCCGTAGACTATAAGCAATTCCCCACAACAGATAAAATACTTTTTCTTGTTGGAAGCGAAGTTGCCGGACTTACTCTCGAGATGAGGGAGAATTGTGATGTGCTTATCGAGATACCTATGCACGGCAAAAAAGAATCACTCAATGTCGCCGTGGCATTTGGCATCGCGCTGTTTCGACTTTTTGATAATTAAAAATAATTTTTAACCCTCCCCAATGCTTAGCATTGGGGCAAGAGAGGTACCCATGTATTATTTTTCGCCGCTTTTGGGGCCGGAGATATATCACTCCCTTTCTATTGGCTGATCTTTTTTAGGTATATTGAGTCAATGATATCCGTCAAGTTCAATGAGATGAGAGCATCTCTCGTAGGGCTTTTCGCGCCACATCTCGGTCGTCCCAAGGAGTTTTTTTACCATGTGCCTCCATTATGAAGGGATCAGTGCCTTTTCCTGTAATCAGCACGGCACTATTTTTCGAACCGTTCGCAAGTTTGAGTGCATAGTCTATTGCATCACGGCGATCGAGAATGAGATGGGGTTTTTTGCTTTTCATTCCGAGTGTCATGGCCTTAAGTATTTCCTCAGGATTCTCATCATAGGGGTCTTCATTGGTAAGTATGATCTCTTTGCAGAACTCTTCGGCGATACTGCCCATTACCGGTCGTTTCCATGTATCGCGCCCACCCCCAGTATTTCCTAGCACACAGATTTTATCGTGATCTTTGTAAGTCTCGTATACTGCGCGCAAAGAGTCCGGAGTATGTGCATAATCAACGATAACAGGGAAATGCTGACCCTCTAGAATGCGTTCCATTCGCCCTTCTATCTGAACAGTTTTCTCTATTCCACGCACAATCACATCATCGGGAATATCTAAAGACTGCGCAGCTGTTGCAGCGGCAAGGATGTTGTATGCATTGAAAATGCCCGGTAGTGCTGAATGCGCGACCTTCCCGCGCCATGCGAGTATCGTACCGTTCTCGGTAGAGTCTATATCACCCGCATCGGCAAGTGTGAATGGAACGGGGATGATGTTAGGTAATTCAAGAAAATAATGCGCTTCTTTGTCATCGCTATTCGCGACCATGTATCGTTTTGCTTTATTCGAGCGACTTAGCGTGCGACCAATAGAAAGTTTTGCGTCACGATAGGCTTCATATGAGCCATGTGATTCGATGTGCTCAGGGGCTAAATTGGTGAATATCAGCATATCCATCTCAATGAATCGCTGCCTGAACTGCTTAGCACCCTCTGAGGTCATCTCAAGTATTGCGTGTGTGCACCTTGCATCGACAGCTTCACGAAGGAATTTTTGTACAAAAAACCTCCCTGGAATTGTCATCTTGCGTAGGTTGCGCACGCTCTTGTCGCCGATTTTGAAGCGCAGTGTCCCCATGACTGCAGTTCTGGCGCCACTTTCTTCCAGAATGTTATTTAATATTTCAGTCGTACTTGTCTTTCCTTTTGTTCCAGTCACAAGGATGACCGTAAGATGGCGTGATGCAAAGCAATAGCGTACTGCTCCAGTGAAAGAAAGTAAAAAATGATAAGCAGGTTGGAGTGACCGATAAATGCGCTTCGGTATTAACCGCTCAATTGTACGGAGGCTTTTTTCAAGCATTTCTGCATCATAACATATACGCGCGTTGCAATTTTAGGGTAACCAATCCCAGAAAAGCGTATACGTTGAACTGAAGGGTGCGGCAAATGGGATGGTCGAAACATTGAGATAGTATGTGCGGTTAAGTTGAAGTACGCAGATTCCGGGCCCCCCTGCGCCGGTTGTTATCCGAATATTGACCAAGGTACTTCCCAACGACCCACCGTTACCACAGAAGCCAGAGACGTTCTTTCCGTCAATAGGAACAGCTGCTCCTCCGGTAGAGAGATCACCAGGCATCTCACTTATCGAAGCAAGAACGTCAGCAGGCAGTATTATTATTGGACAGAACATGAAACAAACTGGCGGGGGCCCAGGGCAAAGTGCGAGAGCAAGAGTTATTGGTACGGGAAATTCGGGCTGATCACCCCCGACGATGTGTATCGCACCTCCGCCCATAGGGGAGGTGATCTTAAATTCATATGAGTCGATTTTTACCGCTGTAGTTACCGCTTTGCCATTTGCGGGTCGACAGAGAGGAGGATTGGGAAGGGCACCCAATAACGCTGGAAGTACAAGGCAGGTCGTCGTTGCGCTTGAGGTACATGCCGCTTGAACTTCAATCGATACTTTCTCTGTTGTGCAGTTGTCCGCTATATCGCAAACTGTAACTTCGAATTGATGGAAACCCACCTTTGTCGTATCGAGATTCATCAATATAGTTCTTGTCATTGCTGGAGTTGGGCATGTCCCACTCGAACAGATGCTTGTGGAAAAGAACACACCGCCACCTGGGTTGAGTGTCTGTGCACTTGCACGATCGATGGCAAAATCATCAGTAGCAGTGAACGTGAGCGCAATAAGGTTCGATGTTGTTGCAAGCCCTGTTACAGGTTGCGTGATGATGACGACAGGAGGTGTGATATCTAAATCATCATCAATAATCGTGACCACAACCGAAGGTATAGTCCCGAGTGTTAATGCACCGGTCGGATTAAATAGGTTCACTGTAAATTGTTCATCTGGCTCAGTGATAAGATCATTCAATATAGGTACTGTGATCGTCAGGGTTGTGACGCTACCGCCAAACACCAGTGTTCCTGAAACAGCACCAAAGTCACTCCCAGCAACCGCAGTGCCAGACACACTCTTATAGTCAACCGTTCCTGCTCCAAGACCCACGCGGGTGACCACAAGTACTATACTTCCACCACCTTCACTTACTGAAGCAGTAGAGCTCTGAAATGATACCGAAGGAGTGATAATGGGTGGAGGCAGGAAAGGAGAAGGAGGAAGTAGAAGTGGACTTGGAACTGGAGGAGGAAGCCCAACGGGATGTGGTGGTGGAATAATGATATCGACATAACGGCAGCAAATATCCCCGATAGCAGGAGGAGGTCCAGCACAAAATGAAGGCGCTACACTAGCAACGATTTTGCTGACAATCGAAGGGCAAGAAGGCCCAGGCTTCCAACTGTATGTTCCAGAGGGCACAGGCGGTGTGGTAGGAGCTCCGACGACAGCAGGAGCCACGGAGAGCGCCGCATCATTCTTGAGCAATAGGGGGTTGATGGTATTCAGTAAAAGCCATGAACCTATTGCAAGTAAGATTCCAAATATGGCATTCGTGATACATTGCTTTGCCTCGCTCTTTCCGCCCGCTCCACCCGAGCCCATCAGACGTATCCCACATATAACGATCATGATGACCGCAAGTACTCCAACGATGCCGACAATCGTTTTAAATACCTCCTGCAGATATAAAGTGAGTGTCACCGTCCCGGGTAACGTTCCGATTGGCGCTAAAAGATCATAAGTGGCAGGAGCTGCGAGTGCGAATGACGGAAGAAATGATAAAATTAAAATAGCGATCTTTCTCATAAAATTTATTTGCGCCCTCCAAGAGTTTGAAGTGCTTTACGGATAATATTTTGAGTAGTCATGGATTCTTTTGCGAGCATGCGGACTAGTTCTCGAGTGTCTTTGGGGTTGTATCCAAGTGCCTCGAGTGCTTCAAGTGCCTCTGTTTCAGGTAATGCGGTACCGCCTTCGCACTGAGTGATGTTTCCCATTTTGTCTCTAAGTTCAAGGATGATCTTGTCTGCGAGCTTTTTTCCGATACCTGAGACTTTTGTCATATACGTACTTTCACCACTCGCAATGGCCGTAGCGAGGGTGGTGACATCTGCAAGTGCGAGCACGCTCAGTGCGCTTTTTGGTCCGATACCTGATATTCCTATAAGAAGACGGAATAATGTGATTTCATCTCGCTTACTGAATCCATACAGGTCAAGTGCGTCTTCTCTGACGACTAAGTGTGTCCAAAGCTCTATCTCCTCACCTTCTTTCATACTCTGCGCTGTTGCGGGTGTTACTGAGAGGGTATAACCTAAGCCACCAACGCTCACAATAATGACGCGCTCATCTTTAAATATTAGGTTGCCTTTGATGTGTCCTATCATAGATACCCTGATTATACTCTATTCTCTATGGCGGATACTATCTATTTTTGCCATAAATCGAGATTGATTTTGGCAATAAGCATGAGCACGCAGTTTTAATGAGCTAGAACAGACACAGCATTCTCCAATCTTTAAATGATACTGAAACTATCCTAGCATTTCCTGAAGGATTCGAATAATAGTGTTTTTGCTTTTTGCATTTCCCGAGCACTC
>JAYTUL010000066.1:0-5075 GCA_043744555.1 bacterium
TATTCATCGCGGACTCCACAAAGCACTGAAGCAGAAAGTGCTTGATGCGATATTTCTTGCTTCAACTATCGCTCCAAAGAAGAAGAAAAAGTAATCAAAAAACACCGACAGAAAAGCCGTGGTTTTTGGGTATTATCTCAAATTTTAGGTCGATGAAAAAATCTCAAAAGGTCTTGCAGCGTAACTCCCATCAGTATGGGTCCCGTAAGTTACGCTTCACGCCTCAAATCTCATCCAATTTTAAATCCCCGGTGCCTGTTTGTTATTCAGCGAGGGAAAGGATCGCCTCGAATTGTTTTTCGGTGAGGGGAGTGATAGATAGTCGGGAATGGGTCCACAACATAAGACCATTTAGTGTAGAAACTTTTTTAAGTGCATCGCGGGTTATTGTGCGAGGGAATTTATTTACAAATGCAACATCGACCATAAACCATCTTGGCTCTTCTTTTGTGGCTTTGGGGTCAAAATAAGGGGACTTAGGATCGAACTGCGTGTGGTCAGGATAAGAAGTGCGCACGATGCGAGCTACACCAGCGGGACCTATAGGGTTAGCATTGGAATGATAGAAAATCACCATATCCCCAAGCTGCATAACATCACGCATATAATTGCGCGCTTGATAGCCGCGAACTCCATCCCAGTACCATCTTTTCTTTTTCTTGAGGTCATCAATCGAAAAAACTTCTGGCTCGGATTTCATAAGCCAAAAGTTAGTGGTTGTTTTCTGTTTAGGCATAAGCAAAAGACGTTAATCGATAAATTACGCCGTGAGCTTAGATGTTTGGTTCTGAAACCGGAGTATTTTCTGCAACGGGCATGTCTGCGAGCTTTTCACGTATGCGAGCAACAAGTGCCTCAAGTGACCATTCTGACTTTATAAGGAAATCTGTGGAGCCAAAGCCGGAAACTGTTGCTATCGTTTGCGCATCGGTAGAGTTTGTAAGCACTATGACATTGACGTGTTTTCCCCATGAGTCGGTACTGCGCAGCTTGGAAAGCATAGTAATTCCATCCATGTGAGGCATGAATATATCAAGCAAAATAATAGATGGATGACTCTTGAGCGCATGCTCAAGACCTTGTAGCCCGTCCGCTGCCTCAAGTACATTGAAATGTTCGTCATTCAATTTGTCTACCAAGACTTTGCGCAGAGCGAGGTCATCCTCGACGATGAGTACGGTCTTTTTGTTTTCAGTATCCATATATACTTTTTAAAATATCGAAAATTATTTCTTTGACTTGAACAACACCTTTGCTTGCTTCACAACATCATCTAGTCCGGTCTCAGCTTTTACCATATACGCATCGAGGTGCAGTGGGCCCAAGCGAGATTCCTCTTCTTCCGAGTTCTGGTTGGTGAGTGCAATGATTAATACTTTGTCTCCCCATAGACCGAGCTGTCGAATCTTCTGCGCCATTTCGAGTCCGTCAACGGGGAACATGACAATATCAGTGATGACCATGTCGGGCTTCTGTACCTCAGCTATTTTGTAGCCTTCCTCACCACCAGAAGCTTCGAATACTTCGTAATTCTCATCCCTTAATTTTTCTGCAAGTACCCTTCTTAATGGCTCGCTGTCTTCTACGACAAGTATTTTATATTCTGACATCAGATAGATTATAGCACGAGTTATTTTTTGGTATATAGCAATTTTAGTACGAACTCACCACCCAGAGTAAAAAACGACCCCAAAGTGTGGATAATACACTAGTTTGCAGTGTTTTTTTGATAAAATGAGTGAAGCATTATGAGAGGAAAAAGTAGTTTGTTGCAGTTCAGGCTAGAGTTGAGGAATCGGGGATATCTGACTCCCGCTCAGCAACAATAATTCGGCATCGTACCCTAAAAGAATTTCTGAAGCATTTCCTCGTGATGGTCTTATTGGGGAAGAAGAAAGTAATACTGATTACGGAAGTGGAAGAAAGTGGTTGTGTGACCACATTGATGGCACAGCGGGGTATACATGGGGTGTTCCAACGGCAATGTTCTCATTGGCACTCGTTGTCGACGGAGAATCTGTTGTGGGTGTTTCATACGATCCTTTTTTAGACAAAATGTATATGGGAAAAATTGGCGAAAAAAGTTATTGTAACGACACCATTTTGTCAGTTTCAAATCTTGATTTTACCTCCGGTGTGTTTGCGGTAACCGGTAATGTGAAGGCCTTACTTGATTCAAGATATGTGCAATGCATGATTAATGATAATGTGCGTCTCGCTTGTTTTAGTGGGGCAGTATATAAGTCATGCCTCGTAGCACGGGGAAGATTTATTGGCTTCGCTGACAGCGCAGTGAATGTACATGATATGGCTGCTGTGCAGGTGATTGTCGAAGGAGCTGGTGGAAAGGTGACTGGTATGAAAGGCGAAACTCTTGATTATTCAAAACCATTCAAAGGAGCAGCTGTCTCGAATGGGATTACCCACAATAAGATCATTGAGTATTTCTCCTAATGTGTATGACCGTGTCAACTTCACTTAGACAGGCGCTGCTGACTAAGCTCTTGAGGCTAATGAAGTAATATGTGTGTCTAGATTGTGTATTCCGAACTCTAAGCATAGGATTCTCTCATGAAAACGTCGTTGCACTCTGTATCGAAATACTCGTGCCACTAGGCTTTTTTGCTGTCTACCTCGGACACTCTACAACACTTCTGGATACTGAGGATTGCGGGGCGTAAAATTGCGATTGTGCGGGTTTAAATCCATAATTCCTCGGGGCTCTGCCCCGAGGTTGATTCATTTACCTAAGTGAAATTGGGTAACAACATCATCTCTAACTTTTATAATCACGAAGGTAATCGATGGTGCCGCCATCAAGACCAGTTTTAAGATGTTCGACAACTTCTTTATGCGAATCACTCACAGGGAACTCATCACAAATTCTTGATAATTCAGTAAGATCACCTTTTGTGTATGCGATAGTTGCTTTGACGTAGTTCTGCCAACCAATATAATTTTCCCATGCAACATTATTTGCTGCACTGCTCGCTATTTCAAGGAATGGTGTTGCTCCTGAAATATTTCCCGACACCAATCGTTCCTGAGCGACGTGAAAAGCAGAAAGCGAGCGAAGGTTTTGATATTCATCCTTATATTCTGGGTCATCTTGAAGGCGAGCTGCGATTTCCGGATCATTAAGAAGTGAGAGGTTATTTTCAGCACTTGAGCGTGTAGCACCCTCTTGGTCTGCCGAAAAAATACAAGAAAGAAATTGTTCGGGTGAAGACGTACCCGCCAAAAGCTGCACGCGATAATCACTTTCTTGCTGTTGGGTAGCTGACTTATTTGCCGGCAAGGTTTCTTCTTGGGGTGTTCCTTCGTACATGTAAGCGAGTTTACACCAAAACGGGAGCAACTTAAACTCAGCAGAAAGGCGGAAATGTGGTCGAGCTCATTCTGGCTTGAACTGCAACACTTCCCGAATACCGTGCAGGTGTTTTCCCGTTTTCGTCCCAGTTTTATGTGCGGGATGCTGAACTCTCGATCGAATACAACACTGACTTGGTCGATCGTGCCGCTCTCTGCGATGCAATCAAGAAAATGAAGTCGGGAGAACTGGTTTTCAAAGCCCCGAAAGCTCCCTTGCGGTATCCCATCGATCAAGGGAGTACTTCATAGAAAGTTATGCGCGAACATGTTTCGCGCAATTTTTTGCGCAATCGAAACTCATGTTACAATGTTCGCATGAATGAATTTGAGAACAATGCAATATTTTGGGTTGAGGTGGAGAAGATAAAGCCTAATCCCTACCAGCCCCGCAAGGAATTCGACGAGAAGCATCTTCAGGATCTTGCTGACTCGATACGCCAGTACGGTATTCTTCAGCCGCTCGTTGTCACACGCAAGGAAATGCCTCACGATAGCGGTCTTGCTGTCGAGTACGAGCTTATCGCGGGTGAACGCCGTTTGCGCGCATCAAAGCTCGCTGGAGTGGCGAGAGTGCCCGTGATAATCCAGCAAGGTTATGTTGATCCGCGACTCAAGCTTGAGCTTGCTATCATTGAGAACCTCCAACGTGAAGATTTAAACCCTGTCGATAGAGCTATCTCATTTTCAAAACTCGCAACAGAGTTCGGATTAAAGCACGTCGAAATCGCGAAGAAGGTAGGCAAAAGTCGCGAGTATGTCTCCAATAGCCTTCGTCTTTTGCTCTTACCGCAAGATATACTTGATGCACTTTCTAAAGGCAAGATCACCGAAGGACATGCTCGCCCACTCATGATGCTTGCTGATAGGACTGAAGAGCAGGGTACACTCTATAAAGAGATTTTATTTAAAAAGCTTACAGTGCGTGAGGCAGAGCAAATAGCCAGACACATAGCTCATGACCGAGTTCGCAAGAAGATTGTAAAAGACCCAGAAATGGAGCGCATCGAGAAAGAGCTCGCAGAGTCGCTCGGTACTCGCGTTACTATCGAACAGCGTCAGGTCGGAGGAGGGAAGCTCGTCATAGATTTTTTCTCAAGTGATGACCTGAGACTACTTCTTGATAAGGTACATTTCGCTGAGCAGCTAAAGGCTATGCGCACAATGCGAAGTGACGAAGCAATGACAGCCGAGGCAATGGTTGCTATCGAAGATAGCACACCTATCGAACTTTCACGCACTAACGATGTGCCGGCACCCGTAGTAGAGGTGAGTCAGGAGCTTCCTCCGATGATCCATACTCCGCGCATGCAAATGTTGCAAAATGATAGCGTCGATGAGCAGATACATCAGATAGACCAAGACAGCATCCTTCAGACTCCATACGACGATAGACCAAAGGATGACAGGAAAGATGATGAGGAGGATGGGCTCTACTCTGTCTCAGGTTTCTCTATCTGACTATAAGTAAAAAACAACGCTTCGCGGCGTTGTTTTGCATTAAAGTTGAGAGATAGAAATGATGCAAACTTTGCACTCTATCGGTCTTTTGGGCTTCAATTACTCAGCCCCATCATACCCCTAAAGTTTTGAAAGCCAACCTGTAGGGTCCTAAGTTCAACAATTAATTGCAACACCCAATTAGCAGTTAAAATGATTGGGCATGAAACAAAAAACGAAACAGCGGTTCGGCGTAAGCCCGCTCT
>JAYTUL010000067.1:0-5006 GCA_043744555.1 bacterium
ACCTGGAGTGGTCGATGGATAACTCTGCGATGCATCGAAGAAGAGCTCAAGAGCGAGCTGTATCTGACCAACATCAGAGATACGCTTTGCATCACGAGACTTCTGGCGAGCAGTCGAGAGTGATGCGAGAACGACTGAAGAAAGGATACCGATAATCGCGATCACAACGAGGAGCTCGATAAGGGTGAAACCTTTTTTCGTATTTTTAATAGATGTGAACATAAAAAAGCTATAATTAATAATCAATATGAGATAACAAGATGCTTCTACGCTAGAGGAGCACTACATTAATGGTACCACGTAACGCATTTCGGAAATCAGCCCCCCTGTGGATAAGTGACGCTAGCAATCGCTTTTTGAGGGTACGCATAAAATTCTGCTGATTTTTACAGAGACTCGCCTACCTAGCTCCGAAGTCCCCCAAAAAGCAATGCCTCACTTAAAGGAAAATGCGGCTTTATTGCGTTTACGCCCTTTCTACGAGAGATTTTTTAAAAAGACATCCCTAGCTGGATGGAAAATACACAAAACTCTTTAGCCAATTGATCTGTGAGAGGCATTTCAAAGCAAATTCCTCGCTAAATTAAAAATACTCCCGATAAAACATCTCACTTCAAATACGGTAAAAACCTGTGGGGTCTTTAAAAATCAATATCCTTGCAGCTTGGAGTAAAAAATTGTCAGAATTGGATACAATCCGAAGTCTTGCACCGAGGCGATGTTCGAGAAGCTGTATGAGCGACCCGAATTTTAAGACCGAAGGGATATAAAATTGGAAGTGCCTTGGCCGATACTGCTTCCGAATCCGCCGAAGGAAAGACAAGGAGTGTGCCAATTCTGACGATTTTTTAAAAGGAGGAGGCGACGTCGTACATAGGGAGGAGAATGGAAGTTAACAGCCCTCCCACCCCGATACCAAGCAATATGATCATTGCTGGCTCGATAAGTCCGATGAGTGTGTCGATAGCAGTATCAACTTCACGTTTATAGAAAGCTGCCATGGTTTGCAGAATACTGCCCACCTCACCTGTCTCTTCACCCACCTTTATCATCTGTATCATTATTCCTGGGATCTCAGGGTGTCTACCCATTGCGGTCGAAAGCGGTACTCCTGAGCGAATATCTTGAGCGGTATCAAGCAGGAGTTCTTTGTATATCTCGTTACCTACAACAGAAGCGGATATCTCGACCGCGCGCACTACGGCGATACCTGAGGATAACATGGTGTTCAAGTTATCAGCGATACGTGCGAGATAGAGCTTACGGTAAAGGTCTCCAATGAATGGGAGGTCCAGTGAAATACGCGCCACGAACTCTTTCCCCTGTCGCGTATTGATAAACCGCCATGCAAAGAATCCGCTCACTGCGAGGACAATGAACAGGTAAAGGCCATAATTTACAAAGAAATTTGAAAGTGCGATGACTATTTTTGTATAAAAAGGTAGCTCTTTACCAGTCTCAAGCACAATAGCTGAGAGTTTAGGGACCACGACGACGAGCATGAGTATCATGACGACAATGAAGACAACGACAACGAAAACAGGATAGATAAGTGCATTCTTGGTCTTTGCAATGAGCTCGTAGGTACGATCAAGGTAGTCAGCAAGATAGCCAAAGGTATTGGAAAGATTTCCTGACTCTTCACCAGCGCGCACCATATTTACATAAAAATCTGAATAGACTTCAGGATGCTTTCCCAATGCCCCCGAAAGTGTCATGCCTCCTTGAATGTCCACTGATACTTCCTCGAGAGTTTTTTTAAGCACGCTATTTTCTGCCTCGACTGCAAGCAGCTGGAAGACACGCAGTGCGGAGACTTGCGCTTTAAACAGCGTCGCCATCTGACGAGAGAGTATGACCACATCGCGATACGGTACCTTGGTCCCGAATGTCATTAACTTGTCCCAGAATGGGAGTGTGTCGGCTGCAACGATAGAGATGATAATCAGCTTGCGACGCTGAAGTGCTGCAATAGCAACATCAACCGTTGCGGCCTCGATAGTGCCGTTCTTGTCCTCATTGTTCTGCTGATCAATTGCTTTGTATCTATAGAGCATAAAATTTTGATATCTACTTTATATTTATTGCTTTTATTTGGGATGAGATGCGACGGCTTGGACTAAGGCGGTTCTCATGATTTTCATTTTAAGATGAAATTCGAGGCGGCAAGATGTGCGTGTTCGAGAGGACGTACTCCTCGTACGAACTCCTTACCGCCTCATCGCAGTCAACGGAGAAGTTCGCTCAAAATGGAAATCGTGACTAGATCATACGTTCAAGGGCGCGCGGATTAAACGAATGTAAATAAGCATTTTCTGCAGTAATCTCCCCCTGTCGCACAAGGTCGGCGAGCGAGCGATTCATGTCGATCATACCTAGCTCTGAGCCAGTCTCGATGACCATTGGCACTTCGTGGGTACGGCGCTCGCGGATGAGATTTGCGACCGCATTGTTGTTGATCAAAAGCTCATATGCGGGAACGAGGCCTCCTGATATGCGTGGAATGAGGCGCTGTGAGAAGATGCCTGCAAGCGAGCCCGAAAGCTGTACACGAATCTGATCCTGCTGTTCTGGAGGGAATGAGTCGATGATACGATCGATGGTCTGAGAGGCGTTATTGGTGTGTAGAGTCGAGAAGACCATGTGTCCCGTCTCAGCTGCAGTAACCGCCGCAGAAATAGTATCAAGCCCACGCATCTCGCCTATCAATATGATGTCGACGTCCTCACGGAAGCATGCGCGCAAGGCAACGTGGAAATCCGCAGTATCGAAGCGTACTTCGCGCTGACTGATAATCGAGCGGTCAGGTTGAAATACGTATTCGATAGGATCCTCAATAGTAATGATATTCTCCGCACGCTCGTGGTTGATCATTTCGATCATCGCGGCAAGTGTAGTCGACTTTCCTTGACCCACGGGACCTACAACCAAAAAGAATCCCTGCTTGCGCTTGGTGAACGATTCGAGTACAGGAGGTAGTGCGAGCTCCTGCAAAGTCTTTATCTTCTTGGGTATAAGGCGAAGTGCGATAGCTACTGTCCCTTTCTGGAAGAACGAATTTCCACGGAAACGCGCTTCTTTGCCAAACGAAAAAGAGAAGTCCATTTCTTTTGACTGCATGAAGAGCTTATAACTCTCGTCGTCGAGGAGTTCCTTCACGAGACCGAGCGTATCAGCCTCTTCAAGGACGGGCTTTTTCACAAGCGGAATCAGTTCTCCCGAGACACGAATTGTGGGGTGGCGACCGACAACGAGATGGAGGTCGGATGCACCTTCGTGAATGACCGTCAGGACGAGATCTTCGAGTTCTTTGCGATATTCTGCTTGTGCCATGTAAATGAGATTAAAACGTTAATGTACTACTTATTTTTTTGCTCCTGGCTTTCTTTGTGCTCTATTGTTTCTAGTACCTTTGCAACCACTTCTGATGGAGTAGCGGATGCTTTGATGATGTACCCCGCGGCACCGAGTGCAAGTCCGCGGTCGATATCTTCTTGTTGTCCGAGATTCGAGAGAATGATGATCAGGGCATTTAGAGCTAATCCTTCTTTTTTGACAACTTCAAGGAATTCAAACCCATCCATCGCAGGCATGACAAGATCAACAACAATGATGTCGGGCACAAAATCTGTGCGCAGCTTTTCGAGCGCTTGCAGCGTGCCTGGTGCTGAGGTGACCTGAAAATTCTTCTGCGAGAATTTGAGCGCATACATATCAAGGAGAAACGAATCATCATCAATAACAAGCACGCTATAGACTTGCTTTTCTTTAGGCATATACCAATTATTGTATCATGACTCACCCGTATTTGAGTAAATCAAAGGTGGAAAACAACTCGTGGCTGGGTACTAAATACAAAACGTGACCCAACCCCCTATTACAGGCACACCCACTGTTCAAAATCAACGCTGACCCCCCTTTTTTTGCGTTTACTTAATGTGTCACCAGAAACATTACTATTTTGCTGCATTATAAGATTGCTCTACAAGAGTCATGACATAAGGCAAGTCTTCCATCTTCTCAAATGTAATTTCAGTCATACCCCCACCATAATGCCCCACCGAGGAAACGTCTCGGGTAATATCTTTTGGATCGTTCAGTTTAGACTTATGAATAATCAAATGTATCTTTATTTGACTCTGCTGCATATGCATATACACAAACGCATTTTGAATGCGGTATGAAATATACATTTTCTTTGGTCGTTCCTCGATACCGTCACCTATGCCAAGGATCTTCTCTTGCAAAGCGGTAAAGAGATTTCTTACTTTTTCAGTAGTTGCGTTTAGGTGGTCTTCTACTGTGTATACTTTCAATTCTTTACTCACGGTCTTGATGACAGGGTTTTCACTGATTGTACTAATTGATTCCCTTGCATCGGCAGAGATAAGCTGGCTATAAAGAATCGTAGAGTTGTTATACATCTGTACTTCCCAGAGTTCTATTGGAAGATCTTTAAAACTCATAGCATTCTGTTGATAGGTGGTAAAAGACTGGGCCAAGAACAAAACGCGAGACTGTGACCAGTCTACATCTTCTCTGTTAAGGTTTGCTTTGAGTTGGTCATTGTATTCAAGAATAAACTCAGCCTTGTTGTTAAGCATCTGACCGAGGTATGTGAAACCCTGATCTATAACGCTGAAACTTCGGTCACGCTTATACTCAATTATTACAAATGCATTGGACTCTTTATCAAAAGCAAGGGTATCTATTCGAAATTTGTTAAGCGGAAATTCTGTTCTTACGAACTGAAGTCCAAAAACTGTTTCAAGGTTTTCCTCAGTTAACTTTTGGATATTCTTTTCGAGGTCTATATTCTTTTCTTTAATCGGCAGGAGTGTTGGACCTTGTACGCTAAATATAGGCATATTGCTAAGAGAATAGCAGTTTCTCGCCTTTTTTACTACTAGCAGTCTTCTCCAATATCAAATGATACTGAAATGACCCCACGGTTCTAACGAAAAAGATACCCAAATCGGGTACCTTTCGCGCCAAGGAATCATAGT
>JAYTUL010000068.1:0-4989 GCA_043744555.1 bacterium
AAGGTCTCAGGCGACACCCGCTTCTCAGTAGGCGACATCGTCGAAGAGTCAGAGCTCGCAGTCGAGAACGCACGCGTCGGTAAACTCGGCCAAGAGTTAGCCAAGGGCGACAATCTCGTCTTGGGTATCACCGAAGTTGCACTCACCAAAGAGTCTTTCCTCTCCGCTGCATCATTTCAGAACACATCCCGTGTCCTTATCGAAGCCGCAGTTCAAGGAGCAACAGACCGCCTGTATGGTTTGAAGGAGAATGTTATCTTGGGACGCTTGATCCCAGCGGGTACAGGGTTTCACAGCAATAGGGTTGCGCCGGAGTATGATCCCGAAGACGAATTACCTCCTCGCGAAATCATCCAAGCCTAGGTAAAGTCCCATTTTGAGCGATCTTCGAATGTGGCATCTCGTGCGGGTCCGGAAGATGTACCTCATGTACACCTTCTCGGACACCGCCCGATCGCCACATCCGAATCTCATCCCAAAAGTGAAACTTTAACCTTAGTGAAACAACCAATAAAATTGCATTCAAAAACTGACTTTCCCAGCGCAAATCAAAAAATCGCATCCCGCTAAGTTCGAGTTTGGTGAGGCTTCATCAGGAACTTACCACAGGATAGTAGAGTGCGGGATTCTCAAATAAGTTGTCTGTTTCCGTTTGCTAATGAAATAGAGTTGAAAAATACTGACTTTCATTAGCAATAGGTAACCGGTAACACCAGTTACGAAAATTTGGATCGAGAAACTAAAATCTAAAAAAGCGATAAACCCCTTCAAGCGTGTTGTGAAGATGTTTGTTGTTTCCAAAAAAGTATTTACAAAAAATGGCAACTCCAGTAGAACAAATTAAGGAAAGACTAAGCATCGTCGATGTTGTGGGTAGCTACATCAAGTTGACCAAGGCCGGCTCAAGCTACAAAGCCCTGTGCCCGTTTCACAACGAGAAGTCGCCGTCATTCAATGTTTCGCCTTCGCGTGATGGCTTCTATTGTTTCGGCTGCAACCGCGGCGGTGACATCTTCACCTTCGTCGAGAGCATCGAGGGTGTCGAGTTCATCGATGCACTCAAGATATTGGCCGAGCGTGCAGGTGTCGAGCTCAAGCGCGAGGCAAGCGAGTCTCGTACCGAGCGCGATAAACTCCTTGAGCTCATGGAAGAAGTCACAGTGTTCTATCAGCAGCATATGCTCGAGAATAACGCCGTCAAAGAATACCTCGTAAAGCGCGGATTGAGCGAGGCAACCATCCGCAGCTTCCGCATAGGCTTCGCACCGCTCGACTGGCGCCTCGCATATGACTATCTGCACTCCAAAGGTTTCACCGATCAAGAAATAGAACGAGCCGGACTCATCAAGACCGCCCCTGGCAAGTCACCATACGACCGCTTCCGCGGCCGCGTCATGTTTCCAATTTTTGACGCCAACGGTCACGTCGTCGCATTCTCAGGTCGCGTATTCGGCGATCAGAAGAACCAAGATGGCTCGGATGTCGCCAAGTACCTGAACTCGCCCGAAGGCCCGCTTTACGACAAGTCCTCCATCATGTTTGGCTACGATCGCGCCAAAAAGTCGATACGCTCGCAGAATTTCACCATTCTAGTAGAAGGGCAGATGGACCTCATTATGAGCCATCAGGCAGGCACCGAGAACACCGTCGCCGTTTCAGGCACCGCTCTTACAGAAAAACATTTAGTACTTTTAAAACGACTCTCCGACAATCTTGTATTTGCATTCGATGCCGACGAAGCAGGATTGAACGCCACCGCACGCGCATTCCGCTTGGCACTCGCCCTTGGTATGGGAGTCCGCGTCGCCGCTATTCCTGCTGATGCAGAAGAAGGGGAGAACCAAAAAATCCAGAACATTCAGACAGCCAAGGACCCCGCTGACTACATCCACGCCCACACTGATACCGCCACAGGCATCTCAAGTGCATGGGCAAAGGTAATAGCGAGCTCGCAACATATCATCGACTTCTATTTGACCACCCTCGCATCTCGCGGATACGACGCCCGTACATTCAGACAAGCCGTCGAAGACAAGGTACTCCCACTTGTGATAGAGATGCAGTCGAAGATAGAGCAAGCACACTTCATCATCGAAATTGCCCGCAAGCTCGGAGTCCCCGACACCGCAGTCTGGGAAGAAGTGAAGCGCATTCAGCTGGCAGAGCGCATGTCAGAGCCCGCCCGCGGAGCCAACCAGTCCACATATGAGAATCAGCAAGCAACGACTGAAATAAGAGGCGCTCCAATTAAAACTCGCCGTCAAGTTGCCGAAGAAGAAATAATCGGTATCATCCTGTGGCAGGAGAGCATAATGGGAGCTAAGCCCAAATCAGTCTCGAATAAATCCGGAAACGGCACAACCGAGACTCTGAGTCAGAGAAGCACCAACGACAGCCTCCTCGACATCCCGATAACCGAGCCCGCCATCGACGTGATAGTTATAAGGCAGACCTATCACGAGCGCATCGAGAGCCATGGCCTCACGCCATACAGCCCAGGCGAAGACGAACGGCGTACATTCGCACTCAAGGCCGAGTACAAGTACGAGCATGGACCGCAGCTTGAGCATTCGATATACGAGCTCTTAGATACGATAGAAGAAGAGCTACTCAAAGAGAAGCAAGCCGTATTATGGCAAAAGCTCTCCGAAGCAGAATCCAAGGGCGACAAGAACGAAGCCAAGTCCTTCCTCGAAGAATATCAAGCCATCACCCCAAGAATCATCGCCTTAGAAGATCGCCGCATGAAACGTAACTGACATAATATCAAATTTAAAAAACCTATGCACAATAATCCAAAAATTTTGACTGCGGCATCTCCTGAAATTTCAAGCCGTATCTCGATATGCCTTGAAATTTCCGGAGCGCCTCGCCTAAAATTTTTGAATTCTTTGCGCAAGAGTTTTATAAACCTGATATAACTTTTAATAACAACATTTATTTTTAATTATCCAGCATGGCATCCAAAGTAGTAAAAAAGAAGAACACCGCAAACCCCGCTCCAAAAGCCGCAAAGGCAAAGCCTGCTAAAGCAGTCGCAAAAAAGACTGCAGTCAAAAAACCTTTACATAAAGGTAAGCCAGCAAAGCCCACAGTAAAACTCCAGAAGAATGGACTTTCCAAAGGCGGAAAGAATGAAAATAAAAAAACAGCAAAGCCTACCAAGGAGGTCAAAAAGAAACCGGTCAAAGAAGAAAAAATTAAATTTGCCCCTCCTCCCAAGAAAACCATGACCAAGGAGCGCAAAGCTCTTGAGACCAAGCTGAACCACCTTATCACCAAGGGGCGCGACCGCGGCTTCGTCACTTACGACGAGATTCTTAGAGTTTTCCCAGAGATTGAGAACAACATCGACTTCCTTGAAGAGGTGTATGAGCGCATGTCAGTAATGGGCGTCGACATTCTCGAGTCAGGCGGTCTTCTTGACGTGAAGTCAGACGACGAGCCGGCTCCTGTCACAGGCGCATCGCGTAAGTATCTCACCACCAAGTCCTCTCCCTACGACTCCACCCAGATGTATCTGCGTGAAATAGGTCAGTATCCTCTCCTTGCCGCCCGCGACGAGCGCGAGCTTGCACAGCGCATTGCCGCCGGCGACCCTGAGGCCAAGAATCTCCTTGCACGTGCCAACCTCCGCCTCGTGGTTTCAGTTGCCAAGAAGTACGTCGGACGCAGCCCCGATCTCACACTTCTCGACTTGATTCAGGAAGGCAACCTCGGCCTCTTCCGCGCCGTCGACAAGTTCGACTGGTCCAAGGGCTACAAGTTCTCAACCTATGCCACATGGTGGATCCGCCAAGCCATCACTCGCGCACTCGCCGATCAGTCCCGCACCATCCGTATTCCGGTCCACATGGTAGAAACTATCGCCAAGTACAAGCAAGTCGTTCGCCGCCTTACACAGGACCTTGGCCGCGAACCTATGGCCGAAGAAGTTTCTACAGAGATGGGCATCGACGTCGAGCGCGTTCGCATCATCGAGAACATCGATCAGGACACCGTCTCACTCGAGAAGCCAATTGGCGACGACGAAGACAAGTCCACCTTGGGTGAATTCATCGCCGACGACAAAATTCTTTCACCAGACGCAGAATCATCCCGCAGAATTCTCGCCGATCAGGTAGGGGAGATACTTTCGGACCTCTCACCTAAGGAGCGCAAGATCCTCGAAATGCGACACGGTTTACTCGATGGTGTCACTCATACGTTAGAGGAAGTGGGTAAAGAGTTTGGCGTCACGAGAGAGCGTATTCGCCAGATCGAAGCAAAGGCTCACGAAAAAATCCGCCAGCACGGCAATATAAATAAATTGCGCAGTTATTAATTGCTTTATCTATAATGCTCAGATTAAAGTTTCCCAGTCATTTCCAAGATCGAATGCAAGAACGTGGAATAGAAATTGACCATGTCAGGAAAGCAATAAGTACACCTGACTTTACAAAGAATGTATTTGAGGGTAGAGTAATGGTCCGGAAAAGAATTGATAAAAAGAGAATAATTGAAGTGATATACTGCAAAGAGAAAGCAGCTAAGAAAACTAATGATTGTTTAGTAATTACAGCTTATTACTTATAACAAAAAAGATATGAACATGAAATATGATGCCGTAGCGGACGCAGCATATCTAAAAGTTGGGAATGGTAAAGTGGTAAAGACCCTTAAAATGCAAGACCACCTTATTATTGATGTAGACATTGAAAACAATGTAGTTGGTATAGAGATACTGGATGTTTCTCATCAAAAAGGATTAGTAAAGAATCTGGAAAAAAGCGTAATGAACGGTATACCCGTCAGTATGATCTCTGGAACCCCAAGCCTCGCCTAAGCAAAAACCACCTAAGGTGGTTTTTGTTTTCCTTACCTTGATAATTGCCTTTTGTCAAAATTAGCTGTCCTAAGTTCAACAATTAATTGCAACACCCAATTAGCAGTTAAAATGATTGGGCATGAAACAAAAAACGAAACAGCGGTTCGGCGTAAGCCCGCTCT
>JAYTUL010000069.1:0-4840 GCA_043744555.1 bacterium
CTCGTCCACGCAAGCGACTTGGCGGATTAACACCGGTTGAGGTATTCTATCGTGATACAGGTGTTGCAATATATTGTTGAATGTACCGCACTCGAGAAACGATCGGCGAGTGTGACGTCGGCACCATAGTACACACGCCACCCTCGTGGCTCTGGTATTCCAATATCATGGAGTTAAACGTACGAAACTCACGCACCGCTGCTTTGTTGTGCATCGTTGTGATAGCTCGTACTGTACACCGTATTTGCCTTTGAGTTTTCGTGATGCGCTCCAATATTCCTCTTTAAACCGATCGAATGCTTGATTTTTTGTTTCCATATTCATATGCGACAATGGTAACCCATCTATTATCTATCCAGTGGGAGGATGGTAATAGTTATTGTTAGATTACGAAGGGTGGACGCTTAGAGAGAACGATGATAAAGTATTTTTAGTAGGCACTCAATTTAGGAGAAAGATATGGAAACCTCTAGGACCCCTGTGTCCGGTGAAGTTACGAAACAAAATTATACGGCAACTCTCTTTCGTCGCGTCGTGGATCTTTTCAATAGAGTCATTGATCAGACGAGCAGTGAGGAAATTTCTGACGAAAAATCCCACCTTATCGACATGGAAATATGCAGCAAAGTAGTACCGGTTGTTTTGCGGAATTATCTCGAATCCCCCGTCATCAGCCCACACATTCCTTCGGCAATGGTCAAAGAAATGCAAGCCATGCTCGAAGAACTCGAAAGCTGATCTTTTTTGATCTTGAGAGTCGCCTATTTAGGCGACTTTTTTATGCAAGTAATTCTTGGGTACTCATCAAAGAGATTGTTCCATCCTTACGTTCCTTAATCTCAAATTTTCCTTGTGCGGATGTTTTCTTCGATACAACGATGCGTGTGGGGATTCCAATGAGATCGCTATCGTTGAATTTTTCACCTGCGGTAAGTCCGACGCGGTCGTCATAGAGAACTTCGATTCCCTTTTGAATCATCGCATTGTAAAGATCTTCTGCAAGTGCTTTTACCGACCCATCATCAGGCGATAAGTTCACGATATGATACTGGAAAGGCGCGACTGAATTGGGCCACACTATTCCCTTCTCATCTGACAAAACTTCAACGATAGTGCCCATCACACGCGCAGGTCCTATGCCGTATGAACCCATGAATACGGGCACATCATTACCCTCTTCATTCTTAAACGTCAATCCGAGTGCCTTAGAGAAACGATCAGCGAGTGTGAAGATATTCCCCACTTCAACTGACTTTGCTTCGATAAAGTTGTCGTCAAGATCAAGTTCTTTTTTTATCTCATCGGTAAATACCTCCTTATTGATAGCGATATTTTTACCCTTATGGATATATATGATATCCTCGCCTGCGTCAGTAATAGTCTGGAATTCGTGTGAAAACTTTGAGAACATTCCGCCCGAAGCAAATGTAAAGTACGTCTTTTCACCGAGACCTACGCGCTCAAAAACTCGTGCATATGCACTCTTGGCCTTTTCATAAAATTCAGAATGCTCTGCTTCATTGCGAGAAAAAGAATAGAGATCTTTCATAACAAACTCGCGTGTACGCATTATTCCACTCTTTGCACGCGTCTCATTTCTAAATTTTGTTTGGAACTGATAGACGTATGATGGTAGGTCACGATAAGAAGAAATAAAGTCTTTCATAAGCTTCGTGAGCGCTGCTTCGTGAGTGACTGCCAGTCCGAGCTCTGTTCCGTTCTTGAGTGTGGTTTTGAACCAGACATCAACCTCTTTATCACTCCATTGGTTGGTTGGCTCCCATGTTTCCTTCTGCTGAAGTGAGGTTAATACGACTTCTTGTCCGCCAATAGAATTCATTTCCTCGCGAATGATGGCGACGATGTTGTTGAATACTCTTAAACCGAGCGGTAGGAGTGCGTAGACTCCCGCCATCTCTTTGTAGATATATCCTGCCCGAAGAAGAAGTTGTGCGTTCTTAGATACTTCATCTGTGGGCGCTTCTCTTCGTGTTTTTGTAAATAGTTGTGATTGTCGCATAAAATTGGTAGATGCATTGTACATGATGGAGTACTAGAAGATTATTGACATATTCATTATATTATGCTAATTTACACTAGTTAGTTCGCCTCACAATCAAGTCTGAAAAGAACTTTCAATGAAGATCGTAAAGCTCACTCTCTTCGCCCTCATTCCGCTCTTTCTTCTTTCTGGCTGCTGGGACAAATTGGGGGACATGGGTGGTGTCGAGAAGATGAGATCGATCATACACCTCCAATGCATCGGAGTTTTCTGCAAAACCTGGGAAGGCGAAATGATTCGTGGTGGCCTCAACTCTGGCTACTATCCAATTTTATCTCAGATAGCTGACTTGAACTCCGCGAAGTTTTATCTCAAAAAAATTACCATTCGCTCTTTTTAAACATTGTTTTGTCCAAAGCATCTTACTTTATTCTAGTGATAGATTAGATAGCGACTTTAACTCTGCGAAATTTTAATTTCAAAAAAATTTTACATAACTCTGAACAGCTTAAAATAAGTCGAATTAAAGACACAGACCACAAGGATCTGCAAAATACCAAATTAGTACCAAAAGGGTTGCGAACAATACAAAAATCGCAAGTGTGATAGAAAAAAATTTCTTCCAATAAATTTTTTTAGTATCATTTTTAAGATTATTTTGAATAAACCAAAATATACCTGAAAATATCGTTCCAAAAAAAGATAGTAGTAGAAGTATCGGAGCAATTAGACCAAAGAGTAGTAGAAGTATCGGAGCAATTAGACCAAAGAGATTTTCGAATAAATTAACAAGCGAGTTTATACTCATGTGCTCATCATACACCTTTTAATTACAAACTCCATTTTTTAAATTTGTTAGCATTGCAGTTTTGAGTATTAAAAATTTGGTTTGAGGCGGTATTTTTTGTAAAAGTTATTGATGATGACGACTGCTTCGTATGCAGTATCTACTACTTGAAAAAGTTTCATGTCGGTCTTGTCGATATATTGCTCGACGAGTATTATATCGGTAAGCCACATCAGAAGTCCGTCCCTGTACTTATGCCCTACTAGAACTTTTTAGGAACTGAACGATCTTCATTGTCTGAATGAGTGTGAGCGCTTCAGAGAGCTCATCGAGGGTGCCGAATCCCCAAGGAAGAACAACGAAGCCTTATACGTAGGGCATGAACATGACCTTGCGTACGAAGAAGTATTTAAAACTCAGAGATTTATTGCGGTCAATGTATTCGTTGGGGGTTTGTTCGAATTGCAGAAGAATATAGCAACTCTGCTATGGCAACAAAAGATGCGTCAGGACCTCATTTAAGTCCCGTACAACAATATCTGCCTCGATGGGCGCCCCGACGAATGCATCACCTCTGAGTGGAGTGCGCTCGATACGAAAAGTACGGATATCAGGATTTTCTGCTTTCATGTCAGATATATTAAGCGGTGCATCATCTACGAATGCGTGCTCCCTGCCTGTAGCTGCTCGTCCGCAACTGCAGCAGGCAGGCCACCCCGGATTGCTGATACGTGTGATGTACTCCTTGGCCTCGAGACCTTTGTTGCAATGAGAAATTATTACATCATCTAAGAGTGGCACGATACCGGAATCACGAACCTTTCGCCTCTGAAGTATTTGATTGATGGAGTACGACAGCAAAACAAGTCTATGCGTCTTTCTTGCGGCATTCAAAAAGGCAGCGTATCAGAATAGAGATATGAGGCAAAATCAGGAGGCGTTACCTTGCCTGATACTATGCCGAGTATCTTTTCAAACCGATCTTCGCCTAGCCATTCATAGAACTACAGTGTATCAAAAAGCGTGTGGTCAAAGTCGAGAAATAGAACAGGCTTTTTGTGCATTTCTACATTATACCAAATCCGTGGTTTGAGACGAAATATTCCTTTTAGTCTCCTTAATTCTTTTTTGCTTCGGGCATTCCCTTCACCTCTACGTCGGCAAAGCCCTTATCAAGAAAAAGCTTCTCGTATTCTTCTGAACCTTCAAAAAGTAGGTCTTCGTAATCTTTGGCAGGCATTCTGTCCTTTGCGTTGGGTCCGTACTTGCGTTCCATATCGCGCTCTGCAAGTTTCTCTGCCATGAGCTCAAACGCCACACTCAGGTCATATGCATCAAGAAGCGCATTTACCTCAGTGTCGCCCTCGAATACCTGAGATGGGTGGTGATGTTCTTCTCCGTCTACTTCATGTCGAAGGACCGCAGCAGGAAAGCCCGCTTCTTTGGCACGTGAGAAGACATATTGCTCGAGATCGTCGTAATCCTTAAGAAAGTCTGCGTCATCGCGGTTACCGTTCGCTATGGTGTTCCCGATATAGACCATGCGTAAGAGCGTTTTGAATTGTTCTGGGGTTAGGGCAAGTCCTATCATGATGTTTCAGACTATAGCACAATTATCTAATTAGACTAATTAATCGAGTCTTCCGACAAAGTATCATTCTCCAAAGATACCGTTCACTTCTTTATTGTGGTCATTGATCTTGGCCTGCACTCTGGTTGCGGCGTCTACATCTGCGTGCATCTGATCTATCTCCGTTCTCGGTACTGTACCGCTTGCAGTGTTGGGTTGAAATTTTTTGACCTCATCGGGTTGCTTATTTGGGGTCAAATATACCTTTGCAAAAAAGAGTCCGATTATCGCCACAGAAACCATAATACCAATAAGCCCTGCATACCCGCTACTATAAAGCTTCTTCATTGAATAAGTGTAATACAAAAAAAATTATTCGAACAATTGGTACATTCAACAATATATTGCAACACCTGTATCACGATAGAATACCTCAACCGGTGTTAATCCGCCAAGTCGCTTGCGTGGACGAGTGTTTATG
>JAYTUL010000070.1:0-4589 GCA_043744555.1 bacterium
GAGAGCGGGCTTACGCCGAACCGCTGTTTCGTTTTTTGTTTCATGCCCAATCATTTTAACTGCTAATTGGGTGTTGCAATTAATTGTTGAACTTAGGAGACATCCTAGCTCAAGCGGATACGCATAAGTGGAAACCGCCCGATCACTATGAATGTCCACACGACTACACACTCATGGACGAATTCAACTACGCTGGAAATTCACAGATCTATATCAATCGATGTGGCGCTTGTTTCGGGTTTTGGTTTGATGGCGGCGAACTAGAAAAACTAAAAGTCTACTTGAGTCCGTCACCCTTGATCGATGCAATGGGTAGGGCTATCGTTCTAGAACAGAAAGATTTTGCCCGTATCAATGAGAACCTCGCAAGTATTCCTGCTCAGATTAAAATGGGTCTCGTACCATTTCTTGTTAATATGATTTCTATCTTCCTCAACAATCTGTCCGGAGATTTAAGTGGTCGAACTGGTGAGGACGGGCATCATCTCGGCCTTTAGTGGAAGTAATGACTACGCCCTTGACAATTTCCCGATTTACCTCAAAGTAAGCAGTAATACCGTTCTTAAACACAGGAGGGAATAATGTCGCGAAACGCAGACGCTTCTACTGAGGATGAGCCTAGTGAGATCCTTGGTGATGTTGCACAATCACAGATGGCACTGTGTAACCGCCTCGATGAGATCATAGGTGACAATACGCTAATAGCAGCCAGAGACGGAACACTTCCGACCAAGCTCACCATGAGTGATCTGAATGCAGAAGACTGGGATTTGATAAAGGATTCCGAATTCCTGCCAGCAAGTGTCATGCGCTCAAACAGTGAGAAGGTGATACTTGCAGAGCTTCACAAAATGCTCTACGGACTGTCCCTTTGCTTTCGCTTTCTCGAAATACCGCTCGATATAAGCTGGTCCTACGATATGCACTTCTTTCCGTTTTCAGAGGAGCTACAGTTTCTACCTCCGGCGGAGTACGCAACGCTCATGGCTCAGCTTGCGCGGCGCACTGACATGAATGACAGAGAGATCTTGGCCTTCATTGAGTACATGTGCTTTGGCGATCCAGTCACCATCCACTAACAAGAACCACCCATTGTGGTTCTTTTTATTACATACACCCCAACGCTCGCCAATAACTGAAAAGTAAGTTATAACAACGGTATGAAATCGTTGGGATCCCTATTTATAATACTCGGTGTGCTTATCGGCGCGACCGGAGCTGCATTCGCACTTAATGCTCATCCAAGTAGTTATCTTGCGAATGTATTGTCTGATGAAGAAGAATACGTCGGGGGGGTTGAAGCAGATGTCATCAAAGAGCACATACGCCTCGAGAGCGAGGCTGCAACAACAAGCACTCTGCTTTACGGTCTCATGCCGCTTGCGAGCGCGACCTCTTCACCGCGCTCAACTCGGATCCCCATACTTGTCTATCACAGCGTGAGGCCCTACATTAAGGGTGAATCAAAATTGCAGGATGCGTATGATATTACCCCACAGTTGCTTGAGCAAGAACTCCTCTATTTGAATTCGAACGGCTACCATGCTGTATCCTTCGCGGATGTGAATAGATACTTCGATGATGGTACGCCGCTTCCGAACAAGCCCTTCATCCTTACCTTTGACGATGGTTGGAAGAATCAATATAAACACGCACTGCCAGTTCTCCTTAAATACAATACCAAAGCGACCTTCTTTATCTATACGAATCCGATCGATCATAAAAAAGCGCATTGGATGTCGTGGGATGAGGTAAAGACGCTTGATAAGATGGGAATGGAAATAGGGGGTCATAGTCGCACACACCCCGTCCTTACGAAGATAACTACCGATGCGGGACTCGACAAGGAGATCAGTGGAGGCAAGAAAATACTTGAATCGAATCTTGGTCATCCCGTCGAAGTGTTCGCATATCCATTCGGAATGTACAACGAATCTGTAGTTGCTGCAGTGAAGCGTGCAGGGTATCTCTCTGCCCGTACGGTACATGCGGGAGTATGGAACGATTCAGAGCATCGCTACGGTATCCACGGAACTATTTCAGGAGATAAATGGAGCGATTTCTTGCGAGCACTTACTCGGGAATACTGATAACTCAGCTTGCCTTTAAAAATATTCATCGCACTCTTTACTCTAGTTACTTCACGTACTTTTTGCAAAAGGAAAAAATAAAGTGTAGGTTAATACTACGAATATCTTAAAACCCATGAGAGAATATATTACCAACCAAGTGAATAAGTTTCGAACCGAGCGCCAAGTGACGCAGGAAGAGTTCTCGCAGGCGGTTGGCGTCAGCCGTCAGACGATCATTGCCATCGAGAAGGGGAAGTATACCCCCTCAGTGATGCTCTCACTCAAGATAGCTAAATATTTTGCTTTACCCGTTGAGGACGTCTTCTCTATAAAATATGAAAAATAATCTCCAAGAAACAATTGTTGCGCTCGTGCTGGTCGTACTCTTATCGCTCATCCTCAATCCTTATGATTTTTGGATGCCCGATATGGCGCATATGTCCGCACTTGGACTTTTGCTTGTCGTCTTTATTGCCTATGCTGCATTTTCATTACGTGAAGAGGTGACTGACGAGCGCGATATGCTACACCGCATGTTTGCAGGTCGCGCGGCATTCATCACCGGAACGACGATACTCACGCTTGGAGTGTTACTCGGTGCACTCCATGGCACGCTCGACAAGTGGCTCGTATTCACTCTTGTGGGAATGATCATCGCCAAACTTGCCGCACGACTCTATACGGATAGGAATTTGTAGGTATCAATTGGAAATAAACACATACGGTTCATATTTATATAGCTCTGCTTGAGGTATAATTTAATGCATGAAAATCGTAAAAAAATTCTTCGGGGACGGGTGGAAATTAATGGAAGATGCGTTCGCGATATTTCTAAAGTGGCCGGTCTTTCTTGTGCCGATTATGATCTGCTGGGCCGTGGTTGCGGGCGTCACGCTATATATAAGGTATTACTGGATCGCACCTCTAGACTACATGCTAATGTCTGCCGAGGTCACTCTCTTCCTGTTCGTGATCACTTATAGTATCTGCATCGCCAATATGATGATGCTTGAGTTGTTGCAGGGGGTTGCACAGGGAAGAGAAGTCTCACTAGTGAGTGCTTTCCTTGAAACCGTTTTTCAGGACTCGATAAAGGCGATACCAATCGCCGTGATCTGGTCTCTGCTATGGTTCGTGTTGCTTTTTCTTCGCGCCCTGACAAGCAAGAAAAGAGGTGGGGGTCGAGCTGAGCCTTCTGTGCAAGATGCCGCAAGAACGCTCGGTGGAATGAATAGTGGAGCGACAAGCTGGTTTGGGCTTGGGCTCAGTATGCTCGAGGAGCTTTTACGTATGGTATCGTTTCTCGCTTTGCCTGGCATTGCTTGGAAAGGTCTTGGTCCCATTCAGTCGCTTCGGGAGGCGTTTGGCATTATTCGCAAGGATCCCATGATCTTTCTCTCTGCCTACACACTGACAGGGGTTGCTGCGACTATCATGGCGATTCCAATCATTATTCTTTTTTCTGTAACCGACGAAAAAACAATATTTCCTGCAAGCGTTTGGACGGGGGTGATCATATACGAAGGTATGATCTGGGTACTCTCTCTCTATCTTGAGCAAATGACCCTCGCGTTACTTTACATCAATAATGATCCCGAATTATTCCCACAAAATAACATCGAACTTAATGCCATAACCAATAGAATGGTTGGAGATATCAAAACACATGAGGATAAGCTCAAAGGCGGCGGGGAGTCGATCCTACATACACCAAAAAATGAGACTAAGATTTCAAGCACACTCGCCAGTGTAATTACATGGGGGTTAATTTTACTTATCATTTTTATGGCGGTCATTTACTTCTCGTTCTTTGGCTAGTGATGTAAAGTAGGCTTTACATCTATTTCATAAAGGTTTATACTTGTGAGGTTAATTCATAACTCATAAATTTATGCCAACTCAAAAGATCGTTTCAATATTAGTCGGAGTACTTGTCGTAGCCGCTCTAGGTACAGGTATCTACATGTCGAACTCGCAAAGTGAGAAGATGACACCTAGAGCAGACAAAATTGCTGCCACCACAGAAGATATGAACAAAGCTGGGAGCACTTCCATGCAAAAGGAAGAAGATATGGACGCACCCATGATGATGAAGCTTGCATCAATTGGAAGCACGGGCATGAAGGGCAGTGTAACGCTCACCCAGAAAGGAGATAAGACAGAAGTCTCCGTAAAGCTCGATGGCGATGCCAAGGGCGAGAGTCATCCTGCGCACATCCATGTGGGCACATGCCCAACTCCAGGTGCTGTGAAATACCCACTTACTCCTATCGTCCTAGGAAAGTCTGTCACTCTTGTTGATGTCTCCATTGACGACCTGTGGAAGTCACTCCCACTTGCTGTGAATGTGCACAAGTCAGCAGCTGACATGAAGACCTACATCGCTTGTGGAGATTTGAGCAGTGCTAAAGGCGAAAGCATGGATACGGATAAAATAGAGAAAGGTGAATCCATGCACGCAACCGGAACTATGATGAAAAACGAGACTTCGATGCATGCAGGTAGCTATGAAGCATT
>JAYTUL010000071.1:0-4476 GCA_043744555.1 bacterium
CATCTATGTCGATGACACCAAGAAGGATTCCAAGAAAGAGCTCGAAGCTTCTCTTACTGACACACTCAAGAATTACGGTGTCTCTCCTGAGGAGCTCGGCAACATCAAGATAGAGATCAAAGATCCGAGCGGATTCGGTTATTGGTTCTACTCGCTCGCACCGTTTCTTTTTCCATTAGTATTTCTCTTCATTCTCATCTGGTTTCTTTCGCGACAAGTAAAGTCATCAGGCGGAATGCAGGCGTTCTCTTTTGGCCAATCAAAAGCACGTGTCATCTATCCTGACGACACCGCACAGAAGGTCACCTTCAAAGACGTCGCGGGTGTCAAAGAAGCAAAGGAAGAGCTGCAAGAAATAGTGCAGTTCTTGAAGCACCCACAGAAATTCTTAGACATCGGCGCTCAGATCCCTAAGGGTGTGATGCTTATGGGTGGCCCCGGTACAGGGAAGACCCTGCTTGCGCGCGCAGTGGCGGGTGAGGCGGGAGTTCCGTTCTTTCACCTATCGGGCTCTGAATTCGTTGAAATGTTCGTGGGTGTCGGCGCCTCGCGCGTTCGCGACCTCTTCCGTATGGTCAAGAAAGAAGCACCAGCAATAATATTCATCGATGAGATAGACGCAGTCGGACGTGTGCGTGGTACGGGTGTAGGAGGCGGTAATGACGAGCGCGAGCAGACACTGAATCAGATCTTGGTTGAGATGGACGGCTTTGAGCCAAATGAAAAGGTTATCGTTATGGCTGCAACCAATCGCCCCGATGTGCTTGACCCCGCACTCCTTCGCCCCGGTCGCTTCGATCGTCGTGTTGTGCTAGATTTGCCTGATCTTGCCGACCGCGAGCAGATTCTTACCATCCATGCACGCAAGAAGCCTCTTGCTGAAGACATAAACCTGCGTGTCATCGCAGAGCGCACTCCAGGCTTCTCAGGTGCTGATCTGCAGTCACTTATGAACGAGGGTGCAATATTGGCCGCACGCGAGAATCGCAAGAAGGTTTCACAATTTGACCTCATCCGCTCAATAGAGAAGGTGATGATCGGACCTGAGCGCAAGAGCCACCTCCTATCTATTGATGAAAAGAAGATCACCGCATATCACGAAGCAGGGCATGCGCTTGTTGCATCACTACTTCCATACTCCGACCCAGTGCATAAGATTTCCATCATCTCGCGCGGACACGCTGCTGGATATACGCTCAAGCTTCCCATTGAAGAAAGAAGATTTCATACGCGCAAGGAATTCCTTGATGATATCGCGGTTTCTCTTGGAGGCTACGTTGCAGAGCTGATGATGTTTGATGATCTTACAACGGGACCTTCAAATGACTTACAGGTCGCAACCCAGCTAGCCCACGACATGGTGGCAAAGTATGGTATGTCTGCCTCTATAGGCCCCATCGCCTTCGAAGCTTCGGGTGGAATGCTTGTTGGTCGCGGCGGATTCATTGAGAAGGAATACTCCCAAGATGTCGCACGCCGTATTGATATCGAAGTCGAGGCTATTATGAACGGAGAGCTCGTACGTGCACGTGAAGTGCTCACTAAGCACAAGCACGTCCTCGATGCCATTGCGATAGAGCTTATCCGCGTCGAGACTATCGAGCATGAGGAGTTCGAGAAGATACTCACCATGCACGGCATAAAGCCCAAACGCAAAGCAGGAGAGGATGTCTACGTCGCACCAGCTATCGTAAGCACGGCTACTGCAGTTAGTGAATCTCCCGCACTTTCCGCCGATGTGACTGTTGTCGACACGAAGAACGATCCCGAGCCCGTCAAATCAAACCCCGCGCCAGAGGTTAAGCCCACCATCACAAGTGGGGTGGTCACGAGTGATGCGAGCGAGCATACTTCGCATGGCTTGAAAAAGAAGGACAAGAAAAAGTCTGAAGACAAAAAGGAAGAGAATTAAACTTTCCCCCATCATCAGATAGTCTAAAAAATCCACCACTTGAAAACGTTATCCCCGTTTCCATATAAAACCTCAAATCATATACATCAAGACCTTGCTTCACCTGCTGCTAACCAGAGTGATCCGAAAAGAATTTCAATTGTCTTAGAAATATCTCTATTTTTGATCACTGTGATGAGCGCATTAGGCACTATGTCTCCTTCTTTGTATGTATCTGAGAAGAGCACTACGCGGTCACCAAAAACAGCTACCGCTCCCGTTATCGGATATTCTTTTGGCAAAATCTTATATGCTGAAATTTCTGCAAGAAGACCGCTCACTTTTCCATTCTTTGTAGAAGTATCTGCGCGATAAAGCACTCTGAATGAAATGTTTTTGCGCTTTACTTCTTTATAAAAATTTTCCATATATTGTGCAACTTTTGTGTCACTAATGACGTCTACCGCTCCAATCAAAAAAACTTCTTTACCCAAACGCAGCACATCATTTAAATAATTCTTCCACCCTTCTGTGCCACGATACATAAAAACCTCTTCTGTGTACGGCACATTCACATAAAGCTCTTGGAGAGCGGGCATAATTTTTTCAAGCTTTTCTTCTTTTTCACGCACAAGTTCAGAAAGCTTCCCTGGATCAACTGCCTGATAGTGATTCTCCGTTCTTTCTAAAACCTCAAAAACAAGACCCTTTTCTCCAAGACGCTTTAAAGAGTCATAGACATTTCTACGGTGTACTCCTGACTTGTCTGCAATGTGCCCCACGGAAGATTCCCCTTCGCGTAAAAGACTCTCATATATACGTGCTTCATTTTTCGCCAAGCCTAATTCTTGCAATAATTCTATATACTGAGCCATATAATTATATTACCATATTGTGGTGATAAACACCACCATGCGGTAGTATTTGCCACTCTTTATAATTGCGATAAAGTGTTCTCAGAAAAGATTTGTTCACACTTCAACATGAGGGGAGTAAATTATGAGTAAAGTAATACTTGTTAAAAACATGCCCATAACAGCTGAGCCTATAAATCCAGAATTGACAAAGAATTTTGTCAGGTTTATGGAAGATACATCTAAGGGTGGGATATACAGAGTTGGGGTGCAAATTGGAGACAAAGTTCTTCCCATTGATGTCTTTCCTACGGTTTTTCCTCCAAAATCAGATTATAGTGCAAGTTCAAAATCTGTTTTTGAGGCATTTGGTAATTTGAAAGGACTCGAGGTCGCAGATATTGGGTCAGGATCTGGTATCGAGGCTATTGTCGCAAAGTTAGCCGGAGCTACACACGTAGACGCAGTAGACATTAGCCCCGCGGCAGTTGAGTGCACAAGGCACAATGTAGTGATCCACGAGTTGACTGTCGGCATAACAGTGTATCATTCAGATCTTTTCAAGAGTCTTCCAAGGGAAAAGTATGATCTTATCATTGCGAATCTTCCGATCGTTAACTTTAGCGCTCATCATAATGCAATCAATGATGCGCTTTATGATGCTGGTTTGAAAATGCACAAGAGGCTTCTTGTAGAAGCAAAGAGCTTTTTGAAAGAAAGAGGAGTCATTACTTTCACTCATGCAAATCTCCAAAGCAAAGGTACAAGCGTACCTGATTATGACTTTGTACTCTTAGAAAAGATCATTCACACACATGGATACAAGATAAAGGCAAAAAGTGAACATGATGCACTAGGTTACCAGTGGATCAATTACAAGATTTGTCTTGATGTGTAAACATGCATCTTTTTTGCGGAGACACTTGGTCACGTACGCGAGATTCCCGCTAACAATAGATAACCGTTATTGGGGTGATGGTATTATTACGGCAGATTATTAAAAAAATAGGCTCTAAACTAACTAACACATGCTAACGATACTTATTTTCATTGTGCTTGTCTCAATTGTCTCAGTAGGAGGTTCTCTGTACGCACGAATCTATGGAAAAGCAGACGTACTTATTGGAACTTTTGTGGGGTGCACGATCATATCGAACATACTTGTATACAAAATTGCGAGTTATGATTTGGGCTTTACAACAATATACGCGACAGCCCCCACCATGGTTTTTGCAATTACATATCTCATCACGGACATTGTAAACGAGCGGTTTGGAAGAAAAGAAACGATGAAGATGATTGCCGTGGCACTGTTTACTCAGCTTTGTGCCTCATTGTTCATCTATGTTGCAATCCATTTGCCTTCAGCCCCCTTTTGGAAAGATCAAGAAGTGTACGACAAGGTCTTCAACAACTCGCTGAGAATCTTCTTTTCGGGAATGGCTACATTTGCCATTGTGGAAACTTTTGACGCTTACGTATTCCATTGGTTTAAAGGTTTTACAAAAGGCAAGCATCTCTGGGCAAGAAGTGTTTTCTCAAGCTTACCCGCAATGCTCCTCGACACAGTCCTTTTCTTTTCCTTTGCGTTTTATGGAGTAATCCCGCTCATGTCGATTATTCCTGGGGTAGTCCCACTCCTGTCCGGTTAAATTTCCGCAAATCCCCTAAGACCCCTCAACGGGGGTTTATTTTGCAAAAATGCATTTTTCGATTTGAATTAAAACCATG
>JAYTUL010000072.1:0-17503 GCA_043744555.1 bacterium
TTGCGACGAAGTATGGTTTGGCGGCAGCACTTCCTGTAGTTTCGATAGTTTCAACAAGTTGACCGTTGGCATAGAGGTTCTTGGTCTTCTTGTAACCCGAAGTAGTTTGCTGATAGAGAGAGCCCAGATGTGTGGTTGAGGTGGAATTATCCTGAAGGAAGACGCGATTGCCGGATTGATCGTATAAGGATGTTATAGTCGAAGTGGATGTAACACTCGTGGTAGCAGGTTTGAACGACGCAATGATCATCGACCAGTTCTTGTTGGCTGATCCAGTATAGGTGTCAGAATAGGTGCCAGTGGCAGTAACGATCTGGTAGCTTGAGGCACCTAAGCTTGCCACTGCAGAATTATTATAGATCGCAGTACGGTTTGTGGTAGCAGCAGTTATGGCGCTTCGAGATAAGGTTGCGACAATGACATCACCAGTATTAGTGGTGGTACGGCTGATTGTCGGGTTGCCGGTGGTTCCAGAGGATGTTGCATTTCCTTCAAGAGGGCTGTATGGATTTGTGTTCTTGAAACTTGCCGTTGACATCTTGATCGCACCAGTCGAACCAGTAACAGTGACGGAAATATTTTGACTCCCAGTTGAGGTAGCAATGAAGTACCATGCTTCAGTTTCTGCATCGGTCTTGGTGGTGGAAGCAATGCGCGTGAAAGATACACCGCCCACTGTTGCGGCACTGATCGCGCCGACTCCTCCAACTGTTTGAAGAATGTCAGCATTAAGCACTATGAGTGAGCAGCTGTTGCAGGGTTGCGACCAAGTTTTAGTAACGGGGCCGGCGACTGTTCCTGTGGTGATCGAAGTCGAGGATGCGTCAAAGGTAATTGTTGATGTGGCGACTCCTGCGCTCGGGATCGCAACTTGCGTAATGGTATTGTCATAGTTCCATGTATTTGCAGTGCTTCCATATTGCGTGACATTTCCGAGGGACTGGGGATAAGTCCACATTTTTCATCATGTTCATGGTCTAATATTTTTCACAAACTGACTTGCCCACTCCTCATTCCCGTACTGCGTCCGTTACCACGGTTGAGGATGTGATAGACAATATCACCGAGTGCGATACGGGGTTGACGGGGCATGACTATATTATATCATGTTTTTTGTATTTGTGTGGTGCCTGACCCCAATTGCTCTCAGAGTGGAAAGAATTCATGCTCGCTGAACTGGAAAAGGAACAAGCGAGCAGTTTCCACTCTGACGCCCTTTTCGTTCAAAATCTGAAAAATCAAATCAAAAGTGTTGAGGAGACGCTGGACAAGCTCTTAGACGCTCATTTGGACAGCACAATTACGAGTGAGGAGTATGTAGCGAAAAAGCAAAAGCTCCTCAACCAAAAAATTGATTTTTCAGATAAATTGAAGGATTTTGAACGAAAAGGCAATCGCTGGCTCGAACTTTCTAAACAATTTATTTTAGACAGTAACCAAGCCCTAATTATCGCTTCCGAAGAAAATCTCGAAGCCAAAAGAGATTTTCTTAAAAAGATTGGCTCGAACCCCCGCCTCGCGTCCCGCTCGCTCTCTTTGGATTTCAAAAACCCTTGGCGAATTCTGGCGGAATCCAGAGTCGCGTCGCTTTGCGACGCTCCGAATTTTGGCGAAAATGCGTTTTCCGAAACTTGGCTGGGAGACTAGGAATCGAACCTAAATTAACGGCTTCAAAGGCCGCTGTCCTACCGTTAGACGATCTCCCAATGTTTAATTTTCACTCTTCTATCTCTCACTGACTCTCACATGACCGCTGTCCACCACAGGAGTACTTCTTGTTCACTAAATTCGAAGACTCATTAAGTGAGCAAAGTCGCTTCCGTTAGACGATCTCCCAATGTTTAATTTTCACTCTTCTATCTCTCACTGACTCTCACATGACCGCTGTCCACCACAAGAGTACTTCTTGTTCACTAAATTCGAAGACTCATTAAGTGAGCAAAGTCGCTTCCGTTAGACGATTCCCCAAGGGGACTTACATTTTCTATGACGAAACGTCGAGAAAATCAGGTCGCTCCCAATATTCAAAATTCAAGCAGCCTGTTGCAGACTGCCTATGCCGAAAATCATAGCATTTTTAAGGAGAAAAACAATTGCTTTCAACCCAAGTTCAAACTACTTCTTCCATTCCTCCATTATCTTTATGAGGGCGAGCTCGAGTGGGAGTGATGAGATCGCACTGTAGCCTAATTCACGAGAGCGAGAGAGGAATTCGGTAAGGATATTGGAGTTGATGCTCTTTGTCTCTGAGAGAGCGAGAGACTTGAGAAATACCATATCGTCGGGAGTGAATTCCTCAACGAGCTCCTTTTCGGAGCTTGGCGCGTAGCGAAGGAGGAGGACGGCGCGAAGTTTTGCGAGTAACATTTTGAGATATACCTTCATGTCGATATGGTCGGCATCTGCCTTGCGAATGGCTGCGAGTCCGTCTCTAATCTCACGCTGGTCTATCGCACGCAATACGCGGTTCACAAGGTCATGCGTAGGCGCGCCAACAATTCGTGCAACGGTATCAAAGTCCACTTCCCCCTTCTTGCCACTTCCCCTTGCGCCAATAAGAACCTTCTCAAGAACTGAAAGTGTGTCGCGATACGAGCCATCGCCAAACATTGCCACAATATCTGCGGACGGCAGATCAAGAGTAACATTCTCCTTTTTGGAAACCTCTATGGCGTAATTCTTGAGCTCAGAAAGGACCGGTTGACTAAAGACGAAACTTTGGCAGCGAGAAATAATCGTTTCGGGTAGCTTCTCTCTGTCTGTGGTAGCCAATATGAAAACGACATGCGCGGGTGGTTCTTCAAGGGTCTTAAGGAGAGCATTGAACGCCTCCTTGGTGAGCATGTGGACTTCGTCTATAATGTAGACCTTGTAAGGTGACTCGAAGGGCATGGTCGACACGCCTTCACGGAGCTGGCGGACGTCATCGATGGTGCGGTTCGAGGCGCCGTCTATCTCATAGAGATCGGCGGGCTTACATCCAATAGCGGCGGCGAAGATACGTGCGATGGTTGTCTTTCCTGTCCCACGTCCGCCCGAGAAGAGATAAGCATGGGAAATATTCTTATCTTTAATAGAGCGCTCGAGGACTTTGACGACGTCGTCTTGTCCACGCACATCTTCAAATTTTTGCGGACGGTATTTACGATAGAGGGCGAATTCTGACATATGCGTAATACGAGTATAACAAATATAGCTGTGAACAAAAACCTCACTCTTAAGAGGCGGTCTTTGCGAGGTCTGAATCTACGTCACACACATGCTTGCCGTTGTGTGGCTCGCAAAGCTCATGTAGGGCATCATTTTCGTTGTCATTTGCGCCCAAGATAGTATCTCGGTGGCAGCAGTCTTCGGACGACTTGCCACAAGGGCATTTGCCGTCTTTATCGAGTCTCACGCCTTCTTTAGGTGCCTCACATTTCATGTCTTCTGGCTTAAGACCACCTGCACATTTGCAATTACCTCCGCATCCCTTGTTTGTTTCTTCGTTCATCTCTAAAAAATAGCATAAAGGCTCGCAAATTGCGAGCCTTTATATAATTTTCAAGGTTGAACCTTGAAAATTATGACTTTTTCTTTGCGGCTGCCTTCTTGGCTGGTGCTTTTGCCACTCCTGCCTTCTCCGCAAGTTTCTTAACACCAGACTTTGCGACGCCTGATACACGGGTGAGCTCTGCTTCTACTGCCTTCCAGTTTGCTTTGAGTTCAGCTGCTGCCATGGCGAGATCCTTCGGATCGACTGACTTTACGCTCTTGTACGCCTTCATTGACTCATCAACGATGGTCTTGTACACACGCTGATCAAATTTCTTCATCTTCTTGGCTTTCTGCATGACATCAGACTTCATGTCTGTTGCCCATTTTGAAACCTTCTTGCGGTTCTTTGCAGCGTCCTTACTAGCATAAAAATAATATCCGGCTGCAGATGCTGCGGCTGCTGCAAGTCCTAAACCTACTCCTAATCCAACCTTCGTCTTGTTAATCGGTGTTACCTTTGCCATATATGCAAATGATTATAATTTATAAATATCTTGAAACTACTTTAAACAACATCTCTTGTGCTTATAATTCCTTGTTTTTTTTATCTCTAGCTTTTCTTGAATGATGACGAGTCTTCATTCCGCCGAAGAGATCGAGAAGATGCTGCAGTCTCATACCCTCATTGCGTATCTTTGCACGTAATATATTTACGTCGACCTTGATGTGATCACTCTCTTCAGAAACATTCTGAGAGACATGGTTAACATTTTTAAGGATGCGGATGATGTAATACATTGCGACCAATAAAAACACACCGAGCAACACGACGACCACCGTTGTCACTACAAAGAATATATCCATTTTCAAAAACTCATTCATGAACCCCTCTATTGTATACCAACTTTTATAGAGCCACAAGATTTTGCTTCAACAAAAAATCATTTATTATCGATTCGACTTGAGAAGAATTATCCGTCTCCATGAGTTTTACGCGTAACTCTTTCGCGCCATCAAAACCGTTGGCATATGCCTTGTAATGTTTCTTCATTATCGCGAAATTTTTAATATCTCCGAGGAGTTCCTCAAAAAGTTTGGTGTGTTCGAGCATGATGCGGAAGCGTTCTTCGATGGGAACATTCGAGAGCTTTCGTTTGGGGTCTTTAGAGAACAGCCACGGGTTGCCAAATATCGCGCGACCAAGCATGACGCCGTCCGCACCTGTATCTTTGGCTTTTTGTGCCGCATCTTCAAGGTCTTTGACGTCGCCATTGCCTAAAATGAGCGTTCCGCTTCCTTTCGCCATTTCTACTGCTTGTTTGACATGCTCCCATCTTGCGGGAACATCGGACATTTCCTTGCGGGTACGGGCATGAATGGTTATGGCAGCCGGCTTTGACTCAAGGAGCTTCGGGAGCCACGTGTCGAGCTCGTTTTGGTTGTAGCCAATGCGGGTCTTTACAGAGACAGGCAATCCCCTTCCGCCTTCTTTTGTGGCGGCAATAACCGCGAGTGCGCGCTGTGGGTCTTTCATCATCGATGCACCGCCTCCTTGCTTCTCTACATTTTTGTCTGGACAACCCATGTTGATGTCTATTCCGTCGAAACCGAGAAGGGCGATCATTTCTGCGACCTTAAAAAAGTTCTCCGGCTTGGAGCCGAATATCTGCGCCACGATGGGACGCTCGATGTCGGTATATAGAAAATCACGCATCAAGATATCTTTTCCTGCTGAGCAGAGTCCGTCCACTGAAACGAATTCTGTCCACATGACATCTGGCTTTGCGTGAGTGGCGATGATGCGACGAAATGGTGCGTCGGTGACGTCTGCCATGGGTGCGAGCACAAAAAAAGGCTTAGCTAGGTTGCTCCAAAATCCTTGTTGATTTGACATAATAGTTTAATTGTAATATACTACGTAGCAGAACACCTTGCAATATCAACGTACTACCTCACAGGAGAAAATTATGAAGTTAGACGACAAAGAGGCAAAGGATATAGCAATAAAAAAGGAACAAGATAAGCTCAGTGCTCAGCTTAAACAAAGGATCATATTTGCGGAAAAAGAAATAATTCCTTGGATTGATAGCAATTGTCGTAGTGTCGCAGGAACTAGTGAAGATCAGTGCCTTATAATGCGACTATCACTCTATAGACAAAGTGAGTTGCCAAATGCGTTCGTGTTTGAAAACAGATTATGTGCTATCAATCATGCTCACTGCTGCAACCTAAAAAGTCATGAATACTTCATAGCATCCTCAGATTCTAGGTTTTTTGTCCTCGTTGATGATGCAGTGCTTATTGCACGGGCAATTGAAAGTTTTGGCCTTGTAGTAAAAATAAAATCAAGTGATTCCGAAACTTGGATCGCAGCCTGTTGGTAATGCAAGAACTGTAAAAGCCGCGATATTAACGTGGCTTTTTTTATTGCGTAAGCGGAGGTAATTGAGGTGGAGGTGGTGATGCTGACGCTACTACCTGCTGTGGTGGAAAAATCTGTGGGATAGGTAGGGCAGGTGGCGGAATATTTACTGAATTAAACTGAAGTATCTCGTCAGGCTTGCGCGGGAAGACGGGAGTTGAGACGAGTTCTTCGTGTGTTTTGTCTTTTATTTCAGGAAAATCTTCGATAGAGAATTCGAGCGTTGACCCGGGCAATAGTTTGCCGGCGATGATCTTTTCGGCCACTCTCTGTTCGACAAGCTCCTGCACAGCACGCGCCATGGGCCTGGCACCCATGTCAGGGTCTACACCATGATAGAGAAGTGCTTCGATGATCACATCATTGATGACCAAGTTAACGCTCTTCTCACGCAAACGTTTCTGTAGCTTCTTGAGCATGTATCCAGCGATGATCCTGTACTCGGGAATGGTAAGCGGATGGAAAAGAATGATGCCATCGAAGCGGTTGAAAAGTTCGGGCTTAAGCTTACCCTGTGTGATAATCTCATCGATGATTTCTTTCTTTACACTCTCAAGGTCCTTCCCTGCCCTGATCGCTTCGCGGATGAGTGGTGCGCCCGCATTTGATGTCGCAATGAAGATAGAGTTTCGCGCATTCACCTTGCGGCCTTGAGCATCGTGGAAAATACCTTCGTCGAACACCTGCATGAATACGTCGAGGACTTTGGGGTTGGTCTTTTCGAACTCATCGAGAAGCACTACGCCGTAGGGCTGCTCCTTGAGTAAAAGTGGTAATGCTCCTTGTGTGCCGTCCATTGACCCGATCATGCGATTGAGACCGTCTTCACCTTGATATTCGGTCATGTCGATGCGGCCCATCGCGTCCTCATTGCCGAAATACACCGTTGCGAGTGCCTTTGCAGTCTCAGTCTTTCCCACACCAGTAGGACCCAAGAATAGGAAGTTACCGATCGGGCGGTTCATACTGCGTACGCCTGCGCGCGAGCGCCGCATTGCATTGGCTATTACGGTCACTGCTTGCTCTTGTCCCACAACGAGCTTTTTCATGAGATCTTCGAGACCCATAAGCCGCTGACGCTCGTCTTCGCTGATGTTGCCTACGGGTATATTGGTCTTCTCGTGTACGAATTCGAGCACGTCAGACTTTTTGACCACGTGCCCACCCTTTGCAAGCATCGTAGGCGTAAGCTCAACCACAAGATCGATAGCTTTGTCCGGCATGATACCATCTGAGAAATAGTGCTCGGCGCTTTGGATGATCTCGGTGATGGACTGATAGGTGAAGAAAATAGGATTCTTCCGCTCTGTTACCTCTGCAACTTCTTCGAGGATGCGTACGAGAGACTCCTCGGCGGGCTCCGTGAGCATAACCTTCTCGAAGCGTTGCATGATACCGTTGTTAGGCTCGATAAACTGGTGAAAGCGTGAGTTGTCCGATGTGGCAATGACTTGGAGCGCAGTGCCTGAAAGATACTTGTCGACGATACCCATGACATCAGCATCGACCGCCATGCCTCCCTGTATGAACCCCGGGAGATCTTCGATGACCAAGATGATGTTTCCGGCTTTGACTGCATCGTTCATAAGCTTTATTAGTGCAGTTTCGAGCTCTTGCTTGGATTTCATCACCGCAGTAAAAGACTTGGCATCGAATGCCATGACGCGCTTGTGCTTGAGAGCGGGGTTTGTGTAGCCATTAGTGATATCGCGAGCAAAGTCCAAAATAACGTCCATCTTACCTGAGCCCTCCTCGCCGACCAATATTGCATTGGCTTCCTTGGAGCGCGATAGAACTATTTCCAATTGCTTGATCTGCTCGTTGCCGTATACAAAGCGGAAATTCGAACCACCGGATATCGCCTCCTTTGAAAGATCGTGCCCATACTTACCAAGGATATACGCGCTACCGTAGGCGAAGTCAGCGCCAAATGACTGAGACTGGCCGAGGGAGACGCGACCCCAAGAACGCTGCTTCTGCTTCTTCTTCTTTATTACACGCTCTACCCACTCAGCCGCACCAAGCATTTCTTTGTCGCGCACTCCAAGTTCGAAAAGAAATTGGTAGAAATCTTGATCCGTCTCTACGAGCACATGCGCAAGGTCTCTTAGTGTGAATGTAGTACGAAGTTCGCTCTCCTTTTCGTTCCAGTTGACGACGTTCTTTCTGTTCTTTAAGAATGTATCAACAGTCTCATCTCCAACTCCTGTGCGTCTCAATATTTGCCTGCCATACTCCGAATGACAGAAACTCTTCAACAGATCGCCGTGCGCTGTCTCATAATACACATCGCAGACTTCGTAGTTCGGGGTCGAGTATGGAGTTTGTGCGCCAGTCGTACCCCGCTCAAGCAATGCTTCGACGAGATAGAAGTATGAGCGCGAATAATACGAAAGCATTTTCATCAACAGCCAGAGCGAGAGTGCGAGCAGAAAGATGCCGTTACCCTTAGGTGACTTGGCATTAAGCGGCAATTCAGTCCCGCCAACAAAAGGAATGAGCTTGGGTAAGTTCGCTGTATCGGGAATGCTTATGCTCGTGGCTTGCGGAATAATGAGCGTCGCTCCTACTTTGCCGTCTTTGGCTCCTTGGGTAGGAATGGGTATACCATGTGCAAGTTTTTGCTGTACAAATGGCAGGATTGTGACTCCAACGTATACCAATATGATGAACCCCGTAATGATGGAGATCCACATTCTCCATTTCGAAGGTATGACGTGCTCAAGCACAATAGCGCGTTCGAAGCGGTAACTCGGGTCTCGCCAAAATGTATTATCAGAGCCAAACATATCAGGAAAGGAGCTGTCCTAGCCCATTAATAATGAAGTCGATGATGAGTATGGGAAGCACCGTCCACAACATAAGGAAAAAAAATCCCACAGAGATAACAAAAACAAAACTGACCAGGGCCATCGCAAGCAATGCGGTGCGGAGCATAAAGCCGACAAGACGCATGATCAGATTTACGACGAAATTACTGAAGTAGTCTTCGGGGTGCAACAATATGCTAACCTTTTCTTCTTGAAGACGCTTAAAGGGGGCGAACCAGCTGCGAAGTACGTCGGGTACTGAAAAAAGATGATTTACGAACCAAACATAATTCCACCATATACGAATGAGATCGTGGTATGCGGTGCTGTAATGCCAGACCAGATAATTCTTTGCAATGGAGAATATTCCCATCACTATATTATAACAGCAAAATTAAAAGTAGGCACAAAAAAATACAGTGTTAGCCTGTATTTGGGAGCGGCGTGACGCCAAAGTTAGATAAGCTGGATAGTTTCTCCAGAAGGAAGCTGCCAATAAAATTTTTTTATCGAACCCGGCGCCATCCAAACAAGAACTTTATCGCCATTACTAAGGAGGTAGCATTTCTTTAAAAATGCCATTTCACCACCAAGACCTTCGTGTTGGTATCTCACTACCTTTCCAGATGGAATGAAAATCTCGAAACTACACGTTGGATGACTGGGTCCGTCGAGGCTATTGACATGGCGAAATGCTTTGGAAGAAATAGTCTCATAGCTGAAAGGAGTATTCTCCGGATGAACGACCTTGGGTAGGCATAACAGAGGAGAAAACATGGCAATAGTAAATAGCACTAAGCCAAGTATAAATTTCGACTCAAGTGGCAAACGCTTCATTAAAGACTCCTAAAAAATGAAAGAAATAAAAAGAACGATGGCTTTTATGCTATATCTTAATAGTTTAAGAATGTCAAGTGCTTTCGTGTAAATATATTATTGCCATCAGGTCTATCTATAAAATATTTTGTTGCCGAAGCGCAGGTCGATGAAGGTCATGCCCCCCTCCGCTTTTTTATCTTTATTTATTGAATCAAGCACGAGTCCTAAATTTTTGATACTTTCTGCTTTGTCCTTAGTCGTTGTCCAGAGTATGTCCCATGGTCTATCAGTCTTTATGCGAATGTCATGCTCAGAGAGTAGCTCGACTGCATGAGTCGTGAAGCCGAGGGAATTAAGTTGAGAAATAAATCCTTTTATATTGTTAAATGTTTCCGCATCGAGCGCATAAGTGCCAACGGGAGAGTTCGCTTCCGTATTTACCGTGCTTGAGGCGACGATCGCCATAAATGGATAGCCGGCATAGTTAGGAGCAGAGGCAAACACATAACCGTGATCGTCCGCAAAGTAGCACGTCGACAAACTTTGATCTTCCGGCAGAGAAGGAACCGTCGGTTCCGTGGTTGAGGCATCCGTCATTTTTTGTAGCGAGGTGCTTTCTTTGGAATTTTCAAACCCCACACAATAGAGCATTGCCGGCATGTACTCTTCTACGGTAATAGCGATCTTGTGACGATCGTCGAATTTTAGCTGTGCGTCTTTTACTCTCGGATACGTAGCCTTTATTTGAGCGAGCACAGCAGCTGTAGGGTAGAGCAGCATGTTGTTGCGATCGATGCGATAGAGCATCCGTGTATGAAGTGCACTTTCGGCGATCATTCGCACTTCGCTATTTGCTATCGAATGCGTACCGGTAACATTCACAGTTGTAATGGCAAATACTGGCCTATACGAAAGCCAAGATGCGAGCACAAAAAGCGCATACAGCACAAGAATTATCTGGGCCATCGCTTGGAATCGTGCATCGATTCGTTCCATGCGCGCACGTTCTGATTTCAATGTTTTTCTCCCGAGCATATTAACTACAGTGTATGACGTAAAAACCAAATCACAAAATTTTTATGCGTTATATCGGAATGAAGTTTTAGGCACATAATAAAAAATGCCTGAGGTTGTATATAAATACTACTTCAGGCATTTTTTATTATGTAACGACAAAATTCGTCCGATTTACGCATTAAAGCGAGATCAGCTAGTCCTCAGATCGAGATGAAGTTCGAGGCGCGGAGAAAATGGTGAGCGACCTAAAATTTAATGACCGAAGGGAACATAAATTTGGAAGTCCCTGCGGGAGAAGACGTATGAGCTATACGTTGACCGAGTCACAGAGGCTCCGCAACGATGAAATTCACTCGATATGGGACTAGATGACGGACTTGCCCATGAAGGGCTGTAGTACCTCTGGCACACGAATAGATCCATCAGCGTTCTGATAATTCTCAATGACCGCGACAAGTACGCGCGGTGTGGCAATAGCGGTGTTGTTGAGTGAGTGCACAAAGCGTGTCTTCCCATCTCCATCTTTGTAGCGAAGGTTTAGGCGGCGCGATTGAAAATCGTGGAAGTAAGAAGATGAATGAGTCTCACGATATTTTCCTTCTGATGGGACCCATGCTTCGATGTCGTATTTTTTGACTTGCCCAAGACCTAGATCTCCGCCACAATTCACAACCACACGATACGGGAGGCCGAGGCCGAGAATGAGCTCTTCGGCGTTTTTGGTGAGCTCTTCATGAAATGCGACGCTTGTCTCGTGATTCGCTTCACAGAGAATGACCTGTTCGAATTTGAAGAACTCGTGCACGCGGATAAGCCCCTTGGTGTCCTTGCCATGCGTACCTATCTCGCGGCGGAAACAGGGAGAGTATGCGAGATATTTTTTAGGAAGCTCAGTAGAAGCAAGCGTTTCGTCCATGTGATAACCCATCATGCCCACTTCGCCGGTACCTGCAAGATATTCACCATCTTGTGTCTTGTAGAGGTCGTCTTCGCTTTGTGGCAAGTAGCCAGTACCCATGAAAGCTTCACGGCGCACCATCGAAGGCACACGCATCGGAGTGAATCCTTTTTTCACCATGAGCTGAAGCGTGTACGACCAAATAGCGTACTCGAGCATCGCTCCGTCGTTCTTCAGAAAATACCCACGAAAGCCTGCGACCTTGGTGCCACGATCGAAGTCCGCCATATCATGCATAAGCATCAGATCGACGTGACTGCGTGGTGTAAAATCAAATTGTGGTATTTCTCCTACCTTTCGCACTTCAACATTATCCTCATCACCTGCGCCCTCTGGGACCGAGATGTCGGGAACATTGGGGACCATGAGCATCATATTGCGCCATGACTCCATGACTACCTTAAGCTCATCCTCCTTTGTGCCGAGTGTCTCCTTGAAGATCTTCATCTCGTTTATCATGCCTTGCCTTGCCTCTTGATCTGACGCTTCCGCAATGCGATTGGTGAAGACATTCTGCTCTGCCCGCATCTTCTCCACTTCACTTAGGAGTGAGGTGCGTGAAGCTTCGAGTGCGAGTAATTCATCAACATTAAAATCGAGATGTTTTTTGCGAACTGCCTCCTTAATAAGGTCGGGGTTCTCGCGAATGAATTTGATATCTAACATATGCGCCATCATAACAAAGCCTTGCCTGTTTCACAAAATATCTCTCCCGCTCGGCTTATCCTCTTGTTTGCTTTAAATTATCCTGCTCTAATTGGTGGGTGAATATTCCGTACAGAAAAATGAGTCCCCAGGAGTTCCCGCAACAACTCCTCGAAATTCCTGAGCCGCCCAAAGCGCTCTGGGTCGCAGGGGTTCTTCCCTCTCCCGAGACAATTCTGCTTACTGTGGTAGGCGCGCGCAAGCATTCGCCCTACGGTCGCGAAGCATGCGAAGAGATAATTGCCGGACTAAGGGGCTACGATATCGCCATCGTCTCGGGGCTTGCGCTAGGTATCGATGCAATAGCGCACGAATCTGCAATGCGGGCGGGGCTTGCAACTGTTGCTGTCCCCGGATCAGGACTTGATGTAAAGGTACTTTACCCTAGAACCAACGTGCGTCTGGCAGAGCGAATACTCGAGTCAGGTGGGGCTCTTATATCTGAATTTCCTCCCGACACTAGTGCTCAACAATGGACATTCCCCAAGCGAAACCGAATCATGGCGGGTTATGCCAGAGCCACACTTATAATAGAAGCAGAAGAAAAGTCGGGCACGCTCATTACTGCCAGACTCGCTACGGACTACAACCGTGATGTATTTGCAGTCCCAGGAAGTATTTTCTCACCGCTTTCACGGGGGCCGAACAAGCTTATCGTGCTCGGGGCCACTCCCATAAGCAGCAGTGAGGATGTCTTGCACGCGCTCGGGTTCAGTCCGCTTGATGAGGGCGGGTATCCCGAACTCGACTTTTCGGGTCTTGGCGAAATGGAGCAAAGAGTGATGGAGGCGTTATCATCACCGAAGTACAGAGACGTAATCATCGAGGAGCTTGATGTTTCGATAAGCGACGGAAATATTATCCTTATGAAAATGGAAATTGCGGGACTCATAAAGGAGATGCCAGACGGAATTCGCCGCGCATAATATTTATTATCTTCATCATAAACTTGCACAAAAATTTAGCACGTGGTACTTGTTATAAAACTTATGATGACCACTTCAAAGAAAAAAACTCTTGTAATCGTCGAATCCCCGGCGAAAGCCAAGACCATAGAAAAGTACCTTGGAAGCGAGTATATAGTACGCGCTTCGGTGGGTCATATCCGCGATCTCCCCAAATCCAACAAGCTGGCTATCGATATTCCGGCTGGTTTTGTCCCACATTACGAGATATCAGCGGGTAAGGACAAGGTAGTTGCTGAGCTAAAAGACCTCGCAAAAGGCGCCAAAGAAGTGCTTCTGGCAACCGACCCCGACCGTGAAGGTGAGGCAATAGCGTGGCACATCGCCGACACTTTGGGACTCAAGAATGCCAAGCGAATTGTCTTTCATGAGATCACCGAAGCTGCTATTAAGGAAGCTTCGACTCACCCACGCGATATCGATATGCACTTAAAGAGCGCACAGGAGGCACGCCGCGTACTCGATCGTTTAGTAGGCTACGATCTTTCGGGGCTTATTTGGAAGAAGGTTCGTTATGGCCTTTCTGCCGGTCGTGTACAATCCCCTGCACTCCGCATCATTATGGAACGTGAGCGTGAGATCCGCGCATTTATTCCTGAGACATTCTGGAGACTCACCGCACAGGTCACATCTCCCAAAAAAGAAGCATTTGAACTTTCGTGTAGCGAAGAGCCTCGCGACAAAGCTCTCGTTGATCACATTCTCGAAGAAGGCAGAAAGCGCGCATGGAAAGTACTCGATGTGAAGGAAACCGAAGCATCACGCTCCCCTAAGGCGCCATTCACCACTTCAACCCTCCAGCAAGCTGCGAGCACTCGCCTTGGCCTCTCACCTTCGAACACCATGCGTATCGCGCAGAAGCTTTACGAAGGCGGTTTCATCAGCTATATGCGTACCGATAGTACGAACCTCGCAGCAGTTGCGGTGAGTGAGATCCATGCGGTTATCAAGAAGACCTATGGCGAGGATATGGTAGAAGCGCACATCTATAAGACCAAAAGTAAGAACGCTCAAGAAGCACACGAAGCAATTCGCCCTACAAGTGCACTTAAGAAAGTTGCTGGCACAACCCCTGAACAGCAAAAACTCTACAAGCTAATTTGGTCGCGCACTGTTGCTTCGCAGATGAAGGATGCGGTCATGCTTCGCACAAAAATAATCGCCAATGTAGAAGATGCTAAAGCTCCAATCCCAGATTTTCATGCGAACGGCTCTCGCCTTCTCTCACCTGGTTGGCTTTCTGCTGACCCCGATGCACAAGGAGAAGAGGTTATGCTTCCAAAAGTTGCAAAAGGCGACAAGCTCGGACTCAAGGAATTGAGTGCTGAAGAAAAGCAGACCGAACCTCCAGGACGATACACCGAAGCTGGGCTAGTCAAAGAATTAGAAAAGCGCGACATTGGCCGCCCTTCTACCTATGCGTCTATCATAAAGACCATCACCGACCGCGGTTACGTTACTAAGGAAGGCAAGACCCTTACCCCTACTGATACAGGTGATGTTGTGAGCTCATTTCTGGAGAAACATTTTTCAAGCTATATCAGTGACACTTTCACTGCTGAGATGGAGCAGAAGCTCGATGACATCGCCGCAGGAAACGGCGCGTACTTGAAGACCCTAAAAGATTTTTATGGGCCTTTCACCAAAGATGTAAAAGACAAAGACAAGATAGACAAAATAACAAACCTCGGCGATGCAGATCCCGCACTTCTCTGCCCCAAGTGTAGCGGCGCAATGATCATCAAGCTTGGCAAGAATGGCAAGTTCCTTTCGTGTGGAAAGTTTCCTGAGTGTGACGGCTTGCGTGGTATCGACGGCAAAGAGATAGAGGGGCCACGTCCAACAGGAGAGATATGCCCCGACTGCAAAAAGGGTGAGCTTGTCGAGCGCGAAGGAAAATTCGGCCGTTTCATTGCCTGTGGAAATTATCCTAAATGCAAATACATCAAAAATGACCCTGAGACCGCCAAGCTCAACTCGACAGGCGTAAAGTGCAATCTCTGCGCCGATGGCGAGCTTGTCGCCCGCCGTGGCCGCTTCGGTCCTTTCTTTAGCTGCTCGAACTACCCCAACTGTAAACTTGCAATCAAGGCAAAGCCCACAGGCAATAAGTGCGCTTTATGTCAGTCACTTATGATGGAAGGCACGAAAACGATCCCCGAGCGTTGTTCGACCCGCGAATGTCCGAACCACAACCCACACAAACTTGTGCCAAAAGAAGAGAAAGCTACTAAGTGATCTCCATATTACTCCGCTCAGTGTTCCGCGGTTTTAATTTGCAAAAAATATATTTACACGTATGATATTTTAATGGAATATGTCAAGAGCCTTGATGAGATAGTGCGTGCAATGCAAAGCAAGGAAGAGAAGGATACTTCGCTTGTTTCTCGCGCTTACGCCTTCGCAGAGAATGCTCATCATGGTCAAAAACGCTATTCGGGAGCGCCCTACTTTGTGCATGTCTCAGCAGTCGGACTTACGCTTGCAGAAATGGGCATGGACGCCAATACTATCGCCGCGGGACTTCTACATGACACGGTTGAAGATGCAAAAGTCTCTGAGATAGATATCGAGAATGACTTCGGAAAAGAGATCAGATTTCTTGTCGATGGTGTCACCAAACTCGGTAAACTCAAGTACCACGGAATCGAACGTCACGTCGAAAGCTTGCGCAAACTCTTCGTCTCGACTGCCAAGGACTTACGCGTCATCATCATCAAGCTAGCCGACCGCTTGCACAATGTAAGTACCCTCAAATATGTCCCCAAAGAAAAACAAAAGCGCATCGCGCTTGAGACTCTTGAGATCTACGCGCCACTCGCAAACCGCCTTTCCATCGGTAAGATAAAGGGACAGCTTGAAGACTACTCCTTCCCATTCGCCTACCCAAAAGAATATGAAAAAGTACAAACTCTGATTCGTGAACGCAGCAAGGACAGCGAGAAAAAACTTGAAAAGGCGTACCGAGGAATGCAAGTTGAGATGGCAAAGAACGGGATCTTGAATGTCCGCGGTGAATATCGCATCAAACGCACATATAGCCTCTACAAGAAACTCATGCGTCATGATATGGACATAGGAAAGATCTATGACGTCTCAGCGATTCGCGTCATTGTGCCAACAGTTGCAGACTGTTATCGCGCCCTCGGAATCATTCACAGTGTCTGGAGACCACTTCCTGGACGCATCAAGGACTATATTGCATTCCCTAAGCCCAACGGCTATCAGTCGCTTCATACGACTGTCTTCATCGGTGAAGGCGCTATCGTTGAGGTACAGCTGCGTACAGAGGAAATGAATACCGGTGCAGCATTTGGTATCGCTGCGCACTTTGCATATAAAGAAAGTAATGACAAAGTCCCGCACAAGAAGATCTTAAGTAAACTTGATTGGGTCAAGCAGATATCGAACCTCCAGAAAACTGGTGATGCCTCCCATGATTATCTTGAGAGTCTAAAGATGGACTTCTTTGAGGATCGAGTATTTATATTCACACCTAATGGTGATGTTATCGATCTACCCCGCGACTCTAGCCCAATAGACTTCGCATATGCCATTCACTCAGACATCGGCGATCATACGTCGGGTGCCAAGGTGAACGAAAAATTTGTTGCCCTTGATACTGCGCTTAAAAACGGCGACATCGTTGAGATCATCACCAAAAAATCTTCAAAGCCCTCACAAAAATGGCTCGAGTACGCGCGCACTACCTTCGCCAAACGCCACATCCGCTCGTATCTAATGCGAGAAGAGGAAAAGCACGCCAAAGAGCGCTCTCGCTAATTCACGATCACTACTAGAAGTTGACACCATAAGATAGTTATGGCATACTTTCATTAGGCAATATTGCCCTTTCACTGGAGAAATTAAGATGGCCAAGAAATTGGTGCGTATCAAGTCCGACTACAGTGTCGACATTCTTACTGTCGAGGAGCGTGACTTCGCAATTTCTGAAAGAACGGTTTCCAAGGAACACTACGCTACTCAGTTACTGATATTCGAAGCCATGCAGGAAGAGTTGCGGAAGCTCATAGACGGCAGTAGTCACAACGACGATCATCCGACTGCCAAGTTTCTCCGCGCACACGGCGTCTGGCTCGCAAACCTCTCGCACACTGGCTTTGCCATCGACTACGCACAGTTCGTTCGCGATTAGTCAACCAACCCAGAGCTTTTGCGCCAACAAGAACCTCGTTCCAGCGAGGTTTTCATTTATCTAAATTCTGTTGTGACCGGTACATTCAACAATATATTGCAACACCTGTATCACGATAGAATACCTCAACCGGTGTTAATCCGCCAAGTCGCTTGCGTGGACGAGTGTTTATGA
>JAYTUL010000073.1:0-4344 GCA_043744555.1 bacterium
AGAGCGGGCTTACGCCGAACCGCTGTTTCGTTTTTTGTTTCATGCCCAATCATTTTAACTGCTAATTGGGTGTTGCAATTAATTGTTGAACTTAGGTGCCCTATATTTGACATAAAGTAAATAGTATGATACACTATTTTTAGATAGTTACATGTATTGGGTCAATCCCAGTCAACTTCCTGGACAAACCGACAATTTTGGACGAAAGGACTGATATAGATGAAAAAGGAAACCCTACCTCGCATTGGGTTCGCGATTATCATGATTGCGTTCGTGAATCTCACAGCAAACATGGTGATGCACAATGTCACACTGAATCTGGCGACGTGGTCAATGTGGGTGGTCATCGACACATGCCTTCTTGTATCGATCGTCTCTACTGGCAACAAACGGCCATGGAGCATGATCGGGTTCGAGACTGGTGCATGCGCGGTCACTCTCATCGCACTCGCAAAGCTCGTCATGGGCCATGGTCAATGGAGTTGGGGTACCACGGAAAGCATCGCTGCTATCTGTGTCGTCTTTGCTCTAATTGTCTGGAAGTTCACGAGCGGTAAAGGCGGCGTCATCTCGATTACTACAGCAATGTATGTCGCGATGGTTCCCACGTTCGTCGACCAATGGAACAACCCGAATGGACAGGATCCATGGTTCTGGGGAGCTTGCTCCCTCGGCTGCGCGCTCGAGTTCATCGGGAAACCAAAAACAATCTCGCAAGCATTCTTTCCAGGATGCGGCACGGTTGCCAACGCTCTGGCCGCTATTTTCTCGGCACGACAATTCTTCATGTGACCTCACTGGCACATGTAAGGAAACCCCGCACACAACGCAAGTTGTGGGCGGTTTCTTTTATATTAAATGTGAAGCATCGTCCCACTGCATACAGGATTTTTACATAAAATACTGCAGCCACGAAGACGTGGTCGAGTTTGCTCACTCAAAGCAGGTACGAAAACCGCGACTGCATCTCCGTAGAGAGTGCGTGGTATTTACCCTAATAGAGAATAAAAACGAATTATCTTGTATTTGTGTAAAAGACATGAAACACAATGCCTAGCTTTTGCGTGTATTTTTTCACCTATCTTTAATATAGCATGCAATCAGTCTGCTGATTAGGCCTATGCACAGAAGAAATATAGAGCATAGAAAAACCCGGGGGTGAGCCGAGTTTTGTCCTTACGGACTTGTTAGCGGGAACGACACTTGCGTAGTGCGCAGTCGAGACGCAGCGTCGGATGAGTGCCGAGAAAGTCCGATGCGCTTTCGACGACGTTTCCACGCCAGGCGTTCTCGTCGTCATCAGCAACAGGATCTTGATCATGGCTCGATGAAACAGTGTTTTCTCCTTCTACCTCGTTGAAGGAGGGAGCTGCAGATTGCCTTTCTTTATTCGTCATAAAGTTCTCCAAAAATATGAACTATGCGCCACGTTGACGCACTATTAATCGTACTACTTTAAAGAATCTAGTCAAGGAAATGCGCTACAAAAAACAGCACACCGTGGCGTGCTGTTTCTTAGATTTGATACAGAAGTTTTTTGTTTTGATGCAATACGAAGTACTAGACCGAGCTGGTGTTTGAGTGAGGTGTGACGATATGACCCATTCGTATAAGATCACACCGCAAGACCTTTTCAGATTTTTTCTTAAAAAACGAAAAGGTGTACTGTCACGGTACGGTAACTATATGAGCGACCTAAGTTTCAACGACCCTTTGGGGACTATGAAATTGTGAGTGCCTTGGCCTATACGTTCTCCAAACAGAGCGAGGAAGGACTAGCGACCAATTTTTCTTTGTTGTATTCAACCCAGAAAAATGGAAGTACTCTTAGTGGTGTAGTGCGCAAAACAAAGTGCTTGTGCTAGTAGTCCATTCCCCCGCCCATGTCACCTCCTTGAGGCATTGGTTCCTTCTTCTCAGGAATGTCGGTGATAGCTACTTCGGTAGTAAGCATCATCGCTGCGGCAGATACTGCGTGCTCGAGCCCTGAGCGTGTAACCTTCACGGGGTCAACGATACCTGCCTTAAGCATATCAGCGACCATGATGTCGTTTGCTGCATCGTATCCGGCATTACCCTTCGACTCTGTTATTTCCTTAATGAATACCGCTGCGTCATCGCGACCGGCGTTCAAAACTATCTGCTTGAACGGTGCCATAAGTGCATCTGCAACAATGTGGTAGCCGATGATGAATTCTGAATTTTGCTTATCGAAGTGACCCTTCTTGGAAGCTTCATTCTTGGTGATAGAAAGTTCAAGCGCGCGTGACACTCGCACAAGCGCTGAGCCGCCTCCAGGGACGATTCCCTCTGCGATGGCGGCCTTGGTCGCCTTAACGGCATCCTCGATCTTGAGCTTGAGATATTTCATCTCGGTCTCTGTTGCAGCTCCAACGCGAAGTATCGCTACACCTCCTGTGAGCTTGGCGATGCGCTCCTCGATCTTTTCCTTGTCGTACTTCGAGTCTGTATTTGCAAGCTGTTTGCGGAGCTGTTCGACACGCTCATCAACCTTCGCCTTCTTGCCCTTACCGTCGACAATAATTGTCTTGTCTTTGGTTGCAATGACACGACCTGCGCGTCCGAGCATCTCGACAGTAACATCTTCGAATTTCATTCCAACATCGTCTGAGACGACAACACCATTGGTGACGACTGCGAGGTCTGCGAGCAAGTCCTTCTTGCGCTCCCCATACCCGGGAGCCTTTACTGCTAGTGCCGAGAATCCTCCGCGGAGTTTGTTGACGATAAATGTTGTCAGTGCTTCGCCCTCGACGTCGTCTGCGATGATGACAAGCTCCTTGTGTCCTGTCGATGAAAGCTTCTCAAGTAGTGGAAGAATTTCTTGCACGCTCGAGATTTTCTTATCGGTCATCAATATGTATGCGTCTTTGTAGACTGCTTCCATGCGAGCAGGGTCAGTGACCATATAGTGAGAGACATATCCCTTGTCGAATTCCATTCCCTCAGTAAGCTCTGACTCAATGCCGAATGATTGCGACTCCTCCACAGTGACGACACCGTCCTTCCCTACTTGCTTGATGGTCTCGGCTATCTTCTTGCCCATTTCTTTAGACTCCACTGAGATAGTCGCAACCTGCTCTATTTCCGCATCGCTCTTGATGGGCTTTGCCATTGCGTGAAGTTCTGCGACTGCATCCTTAAGTGCCGCTTCCATTCCACGGCGTACTCCCATTGGGTTGGCGCCCATTGCGGTGCGACTCAATCCCTCAGCGACAAGTGCCTGCATCAATACTACTGCGGTTGTGGTGCCGTCACCTGCGACCTCATCGGTCTTTGAGGCGACTTCCTTGATTATCTCCGCGCCCATGTTCTCCATCTTATCTCCCAGCGTTATTTCTTTTGCGATAGATACACCGTCATTGGTAATGGTTGGTGCGCCGTAGCCTTTGTCTAAGACAACGTTCCGACCGCGGGGTCCGATAGTTATCTTCACTGCATTGGCGACTTTGTCGACGCCGTTCTTGAGCGCCTTGCGTGCATGTTCGCCTGATAAAATTTGTTTAGCCATATCTTAATTTCAGTTAACCTATAAATTTTAAATTTTATTTTGAGCAACTTTAAATTTTGGGTGGGTCGCGCTTGGTTTTCGAGGAGTGTCGCAGGGCTGTATGATCTATACTGCCGCGGATCTCGCAAGAAAACAAAGATGCAGATCGCCAAAAGTTGATGTCGTGATTACTTTTCTAGAGCGAGGATGTTGGATTCTGAGGTGAGCACCAGTTCCTCGCCATTCAGCTCAACTTCCTCTGCGTCATATCCGCGCTTAAACCATACTTTGTCTCCTGCGCTGACTTCCATGGCGACGCGCTTCCCTTCTGCGCTCATGCGGCCTGGCCCAGTTGCAATAATAGTTCCGCGTTCGTGCTTTTCATTATTCTCTTTGCCGGGGATGATGATACCTGATGCGGTGCGTGACTCTCCCTTGGCATCGAGCGATTTGATAAGCACGCGATCGCCGAGTGGCTGGATACTTCTCTTTCCGCTGTCATTACTGACTGTCTTGGCTCCGTTCTTTGAATTGGCCATAATGCTTAAAAATTACTGCTCATAATAAACTCATAACTACTCTTCCAGTTAAAAGTCACGCTCTCTAAATCAAGAGGACAACAGATACTTGAAAGTGTCCCTATTATAGAGAGTCATTTCCACCCAGTCAAAAAATGATAAATTTCAAATATTGAAATACCCAATACTGAACACCTTTTTTAGTTCTCATTCATTTAATAGGTACATTCAACAATATATTGCAACACCTGTATCACGATAGAATACCTCAACCGGTGTTAATCCGCCAAGTCGCTTGCGTGGACGAGTGTTTAT
>JAYTUL010000074.1:0-15988 GCA_043744555.1 bacterium
AAGCGCTTGAGGATCTCACCCATGAGTGAGCGCTGTATGGCGTCGGGTTTGAGAATGACAAATGTGCGCTCTTTCTTCGGATGTGCCTGCTGCATATGATTGTGTTGTTAGTATTTACAAAAGTCTAATTCGCTCCATACTAACAAAAAACACCAGTTATGCAACCAAGGAATTGGCTCACATATCTGGTGTTTTATGTATTTTAGAACTAGCGCTTGTGCGTCTCCATGTACATGAGGAGCTCACCTTCAGCGTCAGGAGAAACGATAACTTTTGATTCAAGTTGATGTGCTTCGAGTATCTTGTACATTGCAAGTGGTCGTAGCTCTCCCTTTGCGAGCTTCATTGCATTTACTATCTCTATCTTTGCAGCAGCGATATCTGTACTTAAGCCTGGATTCATCTTGGTGCCCTGCTCAAGCTCAAGCAGATTAGTGAGGGTAAATGTTTCGTCAGGTGTTGGGGTGTGCTTAATGTATGCAGCAATTTCAGCGACACTGTGCGCGCTCTGAATACTCACCTCAGGTGATACTATTGCAGTGGGAGCGCTTTCTATTGCAGCGGCTTTTGTGACACTGCTTATTGCTTCAGGAGGCACGGAAACCGCAGGAACAACTTCTGGGATTCGAATCTGCGCATCAAGCGCATTATGCTGATGGAGGATATGCATCATCTGCTCTGTTGTAAGCGGTATACCATTCGTAGTGCGCATTTCTTGACTTAAGTGTACGATGGCCTCGTTAATATTATTCTTGGCAGCATCGGTATCTGCAAGCAATGATAAGCCCTTTATACTATGAAGCACGTTTGATTCTGTAGCTGATATGGAACGACCAAGCGAATTCTCGATAAAGGCAGTATCGCTTGCCGACAAAGTGTCGACAACCTCAAGCTCTTCCCCGAAACCTGATACGGGTGGAGAACTCTCTCCCGACACTACTTCTGCTTGTGCAACTTCTGAGGCAGCGTCGGTTGTGCCTAAATGCTGTGCATGATTTATAAGACTCTCGCCGTTTATATTCATGAGTTTTTCCGAACCCAAAAAATCGTTCAATTTGTCTATTTGTATACTCTGCCCTGGATTGAGGTGATTCAAATCAGTGATACCAATTGCCTTCATGTCAGAAGCAGTGAGCTTACTTAGTAGATTCTGTATAGCATTTTCTTGCTGGGCAGGTGTGAGATCCTTCATAACTCCAATATGCCCCTTTATAATATTGGTGAGATTATCTCCTGCTTTGACGACATGTGTAGCGGTCGCAGATTCTTCTCCTTCATCTGCCACTTCATTCTCGATGACTACAGCAGTTTCCTGTGTACTTGTCGGAACATTGGTCTCGCTTATGACTGCTGTAGGTGCCATGGGGGTGGCTACTTCTGAGTCCGTAGCACTTGGGACTTCCGCGGGAGTGCCCACATCAATGAAATCTCGAACTCCTTGTGCGATGGCACCACCGGCGAGTGCGAAGCCAGCGCGCCATAGTCCTGCTTTTCTTGCGATCTTCTTGATCTCTTCTTTTCTGAAATCCTCGATTGTTGCCTGTCGAAGAAGAGTGATGCGCTCCATTTCCTCTTCGACCGCTTTCTGGTCGACAGATGTCTCGATCTCACCCCGTGACATTGCTTGAATAAAGTTCAATCGATTTGCGATCGTTTTTCCTTTTTGCGCGGGAAGTTCCTCCATTTGCTTTCTGAGCTCCGCTTTTTTTGTTATATCGGTGGCCGCACTAAGTTGAAGATCGAGCCGCTCGAGCTTTTTGTCTACAGAGGAGCCGCCAAAGTTGATCATGCCACGCTCGTTCTTTTCTTTCATGAGCGCGACTGTTTGTGCGATCTTCTTTTCGAGAAGTTCACGCTCACTATCATTAGTCGATTGCTCAAGTTTATTGACCAAACGATCGATCCGCTTCACGAAGAAATTCGCATCAGTGAACTCGCGTATCGTTCTCGTTTCGACACTTTCGATGACTTTTTCTCCTGTCTTCTCATCGATTATCTCTTTGCCATTCTCATCTTTTTTGAACACGGCGTATTCTATCTCCTCACGCACATCCTCTTCACTCATGCGACCATCTGCTCGCTTTTCTTTCATCAGCTTCTTTCCTTCTGCATAGCCTATTCCTGCACCCACAATTCCGCTCGCGCCGGCTGCACTCAATACCGCTATCACCGGAAGCATTGCTCCGCCGGAAATTGCCACTGCCGCACCGCGTGCCAACATACCATAGGCCATAAATGTGCCTTTTTTCTTCAAGAATTCTTTTCCTGCTGCCCTAAGAACTGACTGGTCCTCCACCTTAAGGAGTGCGTCTTCTGCGTCAGGATGGGTATTGAAAAGCTGATTAAGCTGCATTTGCTCATCTACCTTGTTCATAGCAAGCATTGCCAACTGAACCGAATTTTTCTGTCCGAAAAATTTTGCCTCATAGGTTGCGAGCATATTGCTGCGGGCGGCATCATACTCCGTTCTAGCAACGGTATATTCGAGGCGCGTCTGAGAGAATCGTTCCAATAATCCCGGCTTTGCTGTCTCATAGCCCCATTCATGCGGGAACTTTGCATACGTATCAGCTGCTGCATTAAAGCGTTCTTTTGCGGCAAGATTTTCAGGAGTGAGGAGCCCTGATTCAATGTCATCATCGAAGATATCTTTATTTGAAACATAATTTATCCTGAGTGTTCCGTCTTTATTAACTTTGACTTCAGGTCCATGCTTCGCTACCTTTGTGAGCTCTTCAAGAGATGCGAGATTCTTAGCCACAGTCTTCGTACGCTCTAGGTCATCTGCGTCACCTCCTCTTTGCTTTGCGGCAAGTTCTTTCTCGATTTCGGCGACGCGCAGATCCGCTTCCATGCCAAAAGTAAGTACATTCTTACGAATTCGCTCCCACCAGCTCATGTCCTTGAATTCCTGCTTTTGTGCTTCTGTGGCGCCTTTTTTCACATCAGTAAGAGCTATCGACTCGAGATTGCGTAGTGTCAAGAGCTGCTGCCCCGCTGACAACTCACTGAACCCCGGAATCTTTTCTAGAGACTCTCTATCCATTCCAAATTTTTCTTTGAATTGCTCTTCAACTACCGGATCGATCTCTGTTTTTTTCTCGACCTTTCCGACAAGACGTTCCGTCACTTTCGCCCATCGGGAAAGCGGTTCATCCTGAAAGATAGATCGGATCGCCTCTTCTTTGTAACCTTCGTTTCTGAGTTTCTGATAGGCATAGAGTCCGGTTCTGATCTCGGCCTGATATCCTTTTACAAACACTTCCTCTTTGCGAACTTGAAAATCATCATTAAGCTCACTTACTAGGGGTATGTTTTCTTCCTTTAAGTAGAGTTCTGCCGGCGACCACAAACTCTCCGTATTTTTAAGATATGCATAAACCCCACCTTCGCTTTCTTTTCTTGTAAGTAGAGTGTAGATCTCACCAAGTTTTTTGCCGTCGCGGGTATAAGCTAGGATCTCGTCTTTTGCTCGTCCTGATGCGTCTCTTTCTCTGATGGCTTTCAGTCTCCTCGTATCTAAGATGTCTATTTGTCTTTTCAGTTGTACGACCCTCGCCTCGAATAACTTCTTCTCTGCAGGAGTTGCCGTGAGCATCGCCGATTGAAGTTCTTTGATCTCTCCGACGTCTCCCGCAAGCGCAAGGGAATTATCGCTGAATGGGAATTCCGCTTCTCTTGTACGTTTCACAATCTCATTGATCACATGTTGCTCCTCATGTTCATAGATCTCTACTGCAAGACCTTCAAATTTTCTTCCTTCTGTATTCTCAATGCACACCACACCGGAAAGTTTAGGAATTAGAGTGGGGACCCTTCCCATTCCTCCGCTACTTGAGGCTTTCTTTATATCATTTGCATCAATGTCTACATTTACCTGTTGGCATTTTCCACTGTTTGCAAGTGCATAATCTTCGATATGATGGAGGCGGAAATAAAGAGAGATCGGACCAACGATAATTTCGATTTCACCTTTGGGTGCTTGGCCGAATGCCGCTTTGAACATCTCACGATCATCCGGATACTCTGCCCTTATTCTCTCTATCGCCACATGCTTTTCCTTATACTTCGCGAATATTTTTTCAGCAATTTCTTTCTGTTCTAAAGTGACGCCGAAAAGCTCTGCGCGCTCATCGTAGAGCTTCGAAAATTCCTCTTTCGTCATTTCGGGATTCTTCCGTATATCTTCCATCATCTCTTCTTGTACCTTTGCGAGGCCATTCTTCTGGAGTGTGAGTTTTTCCTTATAGGAAGCGAGCAGAGATGCACGCTCTGCGCTTGGAGCTTTCATTATTTTCTGTATTTCTGCTTCGGCGTCAAAGCCACTTAGCACCTTCGGTATGTCTGTATTTTTTTCGAGCTCCTTGATATCAAACTCTTTCTGCGACAGATCAGGCTGTTCTTGAAATGACTTTATTGTTTGAGCGATGAGAGGAAGGAGAAAACCTACTTCATAAGATAATTCCTTTCCGCTTCCACGTCGACTTGTGATCTGCTCCAGTGTAATTTTTTTGTATCTTTCCAGTGCGAAAATAACATCCTCGTTATGCTCTCGTGCATTATTAACCACACCACTGACTTCTTCTTTTGCTTTACCCTGTTCTCGTTCAGATTCAACATCTGCTGGTGTTTTTTCAGTAATTGGCACCTCAAGAGGTATGTCGACAGGCGATTCGGGAGTTGGTGATGTATGATCGATAGGCAAAAGCTCCCATGTCGAGGGATCATTGGGGTCGCCCTTTTTAATTTTTTTGTCGGGAACTTCTGGGGGTACATTATTGAAATTGTGCGGCACCAGAGGCTCAAGCTTCCATGCGGGATCGCCTGAGGGTGTGTTGTGTGATGAAAGATCAGCTATAGCTGGGGGAGGCAAAATCTCGGGCACATTAAGTGTGTCGAGCTCAGTCTGCGCTCGCGACACATTTCGTTCTAATTTATCTAAATATCCAGTTTTAGATAGGACGACATCAGGAAGAGTCTCATTGCTTATTACTTCAGTCAAAACTGGAACTTCTAGAGCTGGTGTTGGCTTTTGTTCTTTGAGGAATTTTGCAACTCGGGGAACCTCCCTGAATTCATTCAGCCACTTTTCTGGCACGGTGTCGCCATGTCCACTTTTTATTGCCTCTAGTGTGTTTTCGAGTGCACCACGATTTTTCTTCTCAACGCTTTCGCGAAGGGCGGCCTTTTCGCGTCTATTCCATTCTATTTTTGCGAGCGCACTAATCTTTGCATCAGGGTCTGACATCAGCTGATCTACCTCCTCCCATGTGCCACTCTTGATAGACACCTTAAGTGCGTCACTTACCTCCTGAGTTACAGTCTCCGAATCTGGCGAGGGTATTTCCTTGGGTACATCAAACATCTGACTTGGTGCTTCCACAAGCTTTAGTTGTTCCTGAAGTTTCGCAAGTGATTCACCAATGGTCGCTTCTTCAATTTCTCGTTCTTGGAGAACTCTGCTAATCTCTTCGTCTGAGAACAGCGCGAGATCGGGAGTGCCGACTGCTCCTGCAATATCTTTCCATGTTATTTGGCCCTCAGCCTTCTTGCGCTTCATCTGGTTCTCTTGCCACTCGCGTGCAGAAAGTTCGCGCATGATGCGCTTTGCAGCCCACTTGTTCACATTATATTTATCAAGCACGACTTCATCGCCTACACGTATTGCTTGCTGCAGCTCTTTATCTAGATTCTTGAAATCACTTACGACGATCTCTATATTTTCGTGAATCTCAAGATCTGCCTTGTTCAAAGAGACCTTTGTTTCTGTTTCTCTCTCCACAAGCTGCTTGATCTGACTTTCGAGAATGCGTTTTAGTGTAAGTTCTCCAGAATTAAGGGTGCTTTCGTCAGTTGCGAGCGCGCTAAGCTCTGTCTTGAGTTCGTCTACGCTCTTGGTAAGCCCCGGTAAAACTTTACCCCATCTGCTTTTGCCCTCAAGCTCGCGCACGGCGCGATGTCGCTCGCGATCAACATAATCGATCATGTTTATCCTGTTGATCAACATTCCATTATTATTTACTAGAGTTGCTTCTTTGGTTTGAGTAGGGGAGGAAACTGCTTCGATCGCGTTTGTGGGTGCGACTTGTGTAGAGACATGACTGCCGTCAACTATGGGTGTTTTCACAACTCCATCAACAGGCGTGTAGAGTATCGGTGTGTTCTCCACGGTTTTGACCACAGGCTGATCGATAATTGTTTCGGTAGGCATGTAATCTATCGCCGCTTTTATGCTTTGATACTCCTCGAGTGTGGGAATGACCGCATTGTATTCTTTTTCAAATTGATGTTTTTCACTCATCAGACTGTGCTTTAGGCGCGCATCATCCGCAGACATTCCACTCTCGAGAATTTCTCTGTTGAGAGCCTCAATTTCTACGGCAACTCTCGCTATGAATTCCTCTTGTGTTTCGGGTGGATTGCGCTCTGTCATATGAATAAAATTATATCAATAATAATAAGAAATGTCAAGTTATTGCGTGACAATATTTGAAGTTAATTTACGCTTAATTATACAGTCAAAATAGCCTAAACCAAACTGATTTTTAAGCCTTTGGTATTCCATTTTGCACACTACATACTATGGTCTAATTATCTTTCCCACGACGTTGCCTTATTTTATACTTATCATCGCCACTTACACGGTGAAGTTACATGCTGTGCTACCTGCTTTTTGTTTACAGTAATGTGATACTACCCTTCTGGAGGTATGGGGGTGGATTGTTTATCAGTATTTGACGCATCTCCAAATTGCGAACGGGCGAACATTTTTGCGAACGGACTTTCTTCTTCTTTTGATTGGGGTGTAGGTGTTTGAGGCACCGTAGTGATTGAGGGTTGCGAAGATTCTACTACTTGCGGTGGGGTGGCGAAAGCTTGTGTGACCTGAGCTTGAAGTGGAGATAGAGGTGGTTCAACTACTTGTGTTTGCACGGGGGGTGCAATCGGAGGTTGTGGGGCAACACTTGCAAAGGCTTGAGCGAATTGATGCTGTGGCTCGATTTGAGGAGCTTGGGTCATCTGTGGTGTGGGGGGTAATACTGAAGGTGCAGGTAAAGGTACAACTTGCTCTAGTGCCGCCATTTGGGTCTGGGCTTGAGTTATCGGGCGTGGTTCGGGAGGCGGTAGAGCGAGCTTTGGTGCCGCGGGCTCAGGGCGAGCAAGATATTTTTTCATGATTGCATCGTCGACTATTGCGCGGTCTTTGCCAAACTTAAGATAAGAAAGATTCTTGATTTGCTCGACTACTTCTGGTGTTCCCGTAGGTGGGGGCATAGTCTCTATATTGAACGGCGGGACTGGCTTGCCGTTAATGAGCATCTTGAGATACGCATTGTGATTATCTATCTTCATGATATCTGAAGCCTTGAAGATCGGCGCGAACTGCGATTCGAGAAATTGCGCATCCTCAGCACCGACACGAAATACTGCCATCGAGCCAACGTTACCGAATACGGCGTCCTTTATACCTGGGTCGAGCTGGGCGATGAATTGATGCGCGACATTAAGCGAGAGTCCATATTTGCGTGCCTCTGAAAGTATCGATGAGATGGAATCTGTTGAAATATTTTGAAATTCATCTATATAAAGATAAAAGTCAGGAAGTATTTTCCCTATCGCATCAACGCGAGAGAGGGCAGCCATTAGGATCTTTCCGACAAGAACAAGGCCGATGAGGTTCGAATTTATTTCACCGAGCTTACCCTTGGCGAGATTCACAAGAATGATCTTCTTGTTGTCCATGATATCCCGAAAATTGAATGAAGACTTTTCCTGCGCAATGATGGGGCGCATCACGTCATTCGAAAGAAATATATCAAACTTGTTTGTAATATATGGCACCATGTTTGCAAGTGAGGCCTCCCCTGTTGATTTGCCGGCGATATCACGCCAGAACTGCACCACTATGGGATTCTTACAACGTGAAAGTTTCAAATTCCTGAATGACGCGTCGGCAAGTACGCGCGGGATCTCGAGCATTGTGTTGCCGGTCTCGGGGTCTTCCATCACCAAGAGTGTCGAATAACGGAAGTATTGTTCGAATGCGGGGCCCATCGACTCAGGCGTCGATGAATAAAGTTTTTTAAAGATCGAAAGCATTTCGTTGACGACGAATATTTTCTGCTCGGGCTTTGTGATATCGTACTCGAGCATATTGAGCGCAAACGGGCGCGGAGCATACGACGGGTCAAAATAGATGACGTCATCGATGCGCTCCTTTGGAATATTCGCAAGAATGTCCTGCACATCTGATCCATGCGGATCGATGAAGCACACACCCTTCCCCGCTCTGATGTCCTCGACGATCATATTCTTGAGGAGCGTGGTCTTACCTGTACCTGTCTGACCTATAACATAGAGATGGCGCACGCGGTCGGCCTTGGTCATACGAACCTCACGGGACTCACCGCGGTACTTATTGACACCGAGAAGGGTTCCTTCGTGCGGAAGATCGGCTGGAGCTGGGGCGGACGACGCCTTTACGGTCTTTAGTTGTGGCGCATCTTTCTGAGACATTCCAACAGGAAGATGGTACAGAGATGCGAGTTCTTTAGTGTTAAATACTATCGATTCATTCTCGTCGGCTTCGCGGTAGGTAAAATTATGGAGCAGTGTATTAAGGTGAGCACCTTCCGCATGCGTAAACTTAATACCGTTGCTTGAAGGACGTGCAAACTGGCTAAACGATGCCTCAATAGACATGCGAATAGCCTCGGCACGTTGCTTAGTCGGAGCGGAAACAACCACCCTTACATCAGCAAACAGAAGCGGTGAAGCTATTTTTTCCTCCATCAATGCTGTAGCTTTCTGTGCCGCATCAGCTTCTTTTAAGTCAGTTGGCTCATCCTTTTTTTTCTGATCTTTTATTTGAGTGTGAAAAAACTCACTAAAGGTTTTGACAATGGTACCTCCTGTAGAAAGCGGGATATCAGTCGCGCGTTTCACGGGGACACCTTGTTTGATCTGCCCAAGCGCATGCTTGATCTTATTGACAACTCTATCAACATCAGGAGTAACGACTATCTGAATGGCTGCTCCTTCTCCATCGCGTTCGATCTTGGTGAATGAGTTCAAAATAACTGCAAGCGGGTCCTGCTCGCTGTCATCAGGCATTTTTATTGGATAGACGAATTTATTTGTTACTTCAGCGTATGACCCAACTGAAGCTCCAAACTCGTTGAAAATATTGTAATCACCAGGGTGCTCTTCTATCTTGGCAGTCGGAAACGCGCCTAGAATCTGTTTCACAAATAGATCCTTCATGTGTTCTTCTACTGCAAGATAGAACACAATGTCATTTGAGAAATTTGAAAGCACGAGCTCAAGAGAAAAGTGGCCATACTGGGATTTTGAGGCGCCCTCAAGCGGTATCATGCCGACATAGAAGCGCTCCATTTCTAAGATAACGTCTTTGAATGATAATACCTTCTCTCCTTCCTGCATGCCCGCGAATGGCAATGTCACTTCGTACACTTCCATATGCAGTAGTTTTGAAAGTTCGCGCTCCTTCTCAAGTCCAGGGACGATAGCACCTGAATTAACATACTCCACAAGCACACGATGAAAATCGTCTTCTATGTGTGGATTCCCGAGTGCTTGCGCTATTTTGATAGCAGAAAGTATGCCTTTCTCAGCAAGTACTCGGTATAATTCGCGCATTTTTTCGCGATGTGGCAGTGAGCTGATATGCTCGACCACTGTTTCAAATTGTGGATTATCTACGATGAGGTGTTCTTCGAGTTTAGATTCGGGAACCTGCTTTCCGTATTCGGTGATGGTCGCAGAAATTGCTGCCTGAGTCATATTCGCGGGAGCAGTCTGCTCTTGCCACATTGCACTCTCTTTATGAGCGACCTGCTCACGTAGATACTTCAGCTCTTCTTCGGGGGAAGAAAATTTTTGCGATTCATTATATCCCCTCTCTGAGTTTCCAGTTTCCATGTTTGTAATAGTATATCAGGAGAAAAACACTTAGGATACGCGGGCATGTAAGAATACTGCTTGTGCTCATCCTCTTTACAACTCTGGATCATGCGACTTTGGAACCAACAAATTAAGAGTATAGCGAATGTAAAAGCCAAGCGAAGTTTCCAGCTCTTGCATCCAGAACAGCATTAAGAATATATCTCGTCTTTCTTTTCCTTGAGCACCGAGGAAAAGGTGTCGAAGAATTGCAATATAAGCTTGAGCGGGATCTCGATGAAGAAGTCCATGAAGATGGCGATGAGATTGAGGCGTTCAAAACGCACAACAAGCCATCTCCCGACTGAGACTATTGGGAGCATGAGTAACTCTGCGAGTGAGCGCAGGAAACCTTCGCGCGCGCCCGCAAGCTCCATTCTGCGCGCCGCATAGCGTATACGGAATCCAAAATACAGCACGAGCGCGAGAAAGAGGAGGAAAAATCCAATGTCGATGTAATGGAATCCGAAACTAAGGAGTATCCAGGTTATCCATGCGAATGTCGCGCCAAGAACTACAATATAGAGCCCGAGTGCGATATCAGCAATGATACCGAAGCGTTTTGGCGTAAGGGCAATTTGCGGAAGCGGTCTTCCGTAGACAATATCTTTGACCAAAAGAGTGAGCCGATCAGTATTTTGCTTTGGCGGTAAAGTAAGCCCTGAGGTGAGTATGAATAGCATTGCGGGATGAAAGAAGATATTGGTCGCGACTGCGACATAGTTGATACTTGCCTTCCATATGGACAAATAGAGCGACTCAACTCCAACGGCAAGTAGTGTCTTGGTGGCAAAGATATAAATGATAGCTTGCCACGCCCGACGTGACGCGCGCGAAACATCTTGTTTGTATTTTTCGATGATGACTGCGCGGATGCGTGCTTCAAAATCCGCACGATTAGTGATAAGGGTTTCGACGCCAGCAACATAATGCTCGAGCAACTCGTAAAGCACCGTGACTGCGATAGAAAAGTTACGAAGGCGTTGCTGTAGGCGCTTGCCTAGGTCGTGTTCAATAATGCTCTGTGCATGTGTTATGAACTCTGGAAATACGGCAGCGAGCTGTGTGAGCGTTTCGGTATCCGCATTTTCCCAGTTGGGATAATGCACATGCCATAATTTATACAAAAGTAGCGCACTATCGGCGGCGAAGAGTGAGCGCCAAGCAGTAGCATAGACGACAAGCTCACGTGAAGCTTTATCAAGCGTGATTCCTGATGTAACGAGGGTGTCGTCAGTGATGCGTGCAAGAAGTCGCACAGATGCCTCTTCGTTGTGCGTGAGATAGAGACGGTCTTCGATCGCACCCGAAACGATGTCGAGAAGGTATTTCCGCAACTGCAAAAACTCAGGGACCGAGACGCTTACTTGGATCGCATCTGAAAGCAGAAGAAAGGCTGATACCGTTCGGCGGACATCTTCTTCGCGGTGGCGGGTGACGCTGGCTTTAGAAAGATAGTGCCCGCGATAAAGATCTTGCAGAAGTCCTTGGGTGATGACCTTCGGGTCATCAGAGAACCACATGATGCGTTTTGTTATCCTTCGTATAGCATAACGTCGTAAAAAATGCTCTTCTTTGTTATCGACCGCATTACGGATCTTTTCGTATACTATTCCCGCCTGATCAGAGATCTGGCTCAAAAAGAATGGTGCGCTTTCTTCGCTTCTCTCGCGAGACTCATCCTCTTTTTCGGTTTCGCGAAGAAAAGCAAGCACGTCGGACATTGCTCTACCAATCTCGATTTTTGACTCTGATACCATCACTTCTATTATATCGTGCTTTTTGCTGGAGTACTCGCAGCGAAAGATCACTGGGTCACTATTTCACAGCCTTTTTCGGTGATAACGATAGTGTGTTCAAAATGTGCTGACAGTGAGCCGTCTTCTGTGACGATAGTGAAACCGTCGGGCATCATGCGTATATCTTCGGAGCCCAGCATGAACATTGGCTCAATTGCGATGACCATCCCCGCTTTTAAAATCGAGCCATTACCTTTTTTGCCATAATTTGGGACATAGGGATCTTCGTGTACCTTATGCCCTACTCCATGACCGCCAAGCTCTCGGACGATTCCGTAGCCCATAGCGACCCCAATACGCTCCACCGCAGCGCCAATGTCACCGATGTGACCTCCCGCGCGCGCAGCTTTAATGCCTGCATAAAGTGCTCGCTCAGTCTCCGCAATGAGCGTTTTCAGCTGTTCGGGTACATCACCCACAGCTACGGTGAGTGCAGCATCAGTGATCATGCCTTTATGCTCGACTCCAAGATCGATACTTACTAGATCGCCGTCTTTGATCACTCTCTCGCTTGGGATACCGTGCACGATCTCATCATTAATCGAAACACAAAGTGAAGCGGGAAAAGGCTGGCGTGCACCATGTGGAGTGTAGTTCAAAAATGGCGGAGTATCTCCACCTTCGCGTATCAGGCGTTCTGCCACTTCATCCAAATATCTGGTTGTGACCCCTACTTTTATTTCTGCTTTAACAGCCTCTAGAATGCGACCTAAACGCCGACCTGACTCGCGCAGTGCATCAATCTCTTCTTTTGTCTTAAGTTTCGACATATAAAAGATAGTACCCAATTCTGTGAAAAAGTCGAGATGTTTTTAACCAATCTTGCAATCTCTTGCTGCGCGCATGAAAAAGTACACCAAGATACGACTCAATCATAGACGAAAAATCATACCTCCACATCACCAAGATTCTTGTCGAAACATCAAAAATGTTGAATGGGCATACAGGTAGTTTCAATTGTAGGGCAAATTGTCATCCTCTTTTTTTGAGAACCAACTTATCAGCCGATCAATGTATAGCAAAAAATTCCGAGTCAGCAAGCTGTCTCGGAGGAGGAAAAATAAAAGAAGATCGAAGTTAAAGGGAAACTACCCGACGAAGACCAGTCATCTCATCCAAATAGTCGACTCGGCACCAATCCACGAACACCTTGAGAGAGTCTTGTTTCCAACGCATGTATGGCACGCCACCGCCCGCCTCACGAGAACCCGTGCAGAGTGTGTCGCCCTTTTCGTCGAGATGGCGCTTTGTTTCGATGAAATAGACGACTCCATGAATCAAGCACTCGAGGAGCGTCTCGCCGATGGTGCCACCCAGGTCTGCCATACGCGTCGACTTGTTGCGATATTCCTCATCAGGCTCTTGCCCATCACGCACCCAGTAGGCGTAGGATGTAGTCGGTGTGCGCGCATTTTGCACGAGTGCACCGTCGAGGTCATATGTCCACTTCCAGAGTTTCCACTCGCGGTTCTGTGCGCGGAGCACGTGATCGTATGTCGTAGCAGCCCTGTTGCACGTCATTCCCTCTGCGTTGAAGAGAAGACGCCGATTGCCTTCCGGCTTCGGGGGGATCAGTACGAGGCTGAAATCTACTTCGATTCCGAAGTACTCGCGGTAGATCTTCTCCGCACGCCTACGTTGGTTGGCGTACGAATCGCCACTGGTTGGGAAAAGCGGGGCAAGAGCACCCTTGATCAAGGCCTTATTGCGACCGATATCCGAAAGCAATGCTTTTGCTTCGGATGTCGAAAGGCCAACGATTCCGGGAAGTGCCGCTTCAGTCGCGGCGGTCACGATGAGGCCGACGATCTCTGAAAGTTGCTTTCGCGACAGTTTTTGGTCAGTTCCATTATTCATGGTCCATTCCTTTTTTCAATGAAAGAACGTTTCCTGTTTTCCTGTTAAGATGCCCGGAAACAACGGCGAGACAACTGCTGTGATTCAAACATGTTACCTTGCAACAGTCAATAGCTCGTGCAATAAGGACTTACCCTGTTTATTTCGTTGATGATAATGAAATCAATGCACTCAAATGGCGGAGTATCTCCACCTTCGCGTATCAGGCGTTCTGCCACTTCATCCAAATATCTGGTCGTGACCCCCGCTTTTATTTCTGCTTTTACTGCCTGAAGTATACGACCCAAGCGCCGGCCTGACTCGCGCAGTGCCTCTATCTCATCCTTAGTCTTTATTTTAGCCATTTTAAAGATACTACCATGTGCCTCAAAAGAAAAAAGAGTTTCACGGAAATAGAAAACCGCCGGGTGCCCGGCGGTTTTTTATAGTTAAACCGACTTGTTCGCTTTCAGGTCCCATCCTGAGATGACCTTATCACCTGCAGCACCCTTCTCATCGAATGGAGTATACTCTATATTAATCTTCTGATATGTGAAAGAAACTTCTTCCACGAGCGGATCTGCTGAATTAGTAAACGAGCTGCATCCAATATTCACGAACGTATAGGTCATGTACGTCGTCACTTTGTCGGGGCTAGTCTTCACAACTGAGAGTGACATCTTCGGGATCATTTTGTTTGATGCACAAGCTTGGAAAAGCATTGGTGTGGCCTTATCGATCATCTTGGTGATGTGTAGATCCTGAAATACTACTTTACCAGCCGACATACCTCCGCCAGGCGTTGTGGGGCGAGATGCTCCAAAACTAAAGCCGAGCACCTGAATCGATTTCTCATGATTTTTGACCATTGACTCTCCATCGACGCCTTCGATCTTAAGATAATAATCTGACATAGAAGCCTGCGCTTCCGGCGCCTTGCCGAGACCGATAAACGATGGGAGTGCATATACCGCAACAAGGGCGAACATAGTCGCACTCGCAATTATTTTTTTATTCATATTCATTAAATTAACTAATTATAGTAAATGTTCTACATACTCGGTGTTGCGAGATCAAGCTCGCCACACTTCGTAAGCAAAAGCCAATATTTGAGACCGTGAGCGCTGTCGTTTTCAGAAGCCCATGGTGAAAGAATTTCATTCGCATGATCGTGCTGTAGTTTTTTGACCGCGCGATGTGTTTGTGTATTATACGAACCCGATATATAGATCGAGAGATGCAAGGTTTGATTAAGATATGACTGCAATGCACTCACTGTACTCACATCATTCGTATCTCCGTACTTAAGTACTTCATTTGCGTGTAGTTTACAGATTCCCACAAGCGGATCCTCGGGGGGCATAACCTCATTTGTAGTGCTTGCTCCAAGTACTTCCCCTGTAGGTTTTGGTAAAACACAGGTACCGTCATCCTTATTTGCTAAGGAGTTAAAATTGATAGAGCTCCGATCTGTACAGCCAAAATAATCAGACGAGGAACTTCCTCCCCCTCCGGTCACAGGTGCTGGCGGTATCTCCCTGATCGGATCGCCCGCGCAGTGTACATTTGTGTTGTCGAGATATGAGCCGAGAGAATTATTCGCTCCGAGATCACTGAATTCTATAGTCGTTGATTCACTTGATGCAACGAATTGAAACGTATAGTGCTGCCATGCTGTGTCTCGCAAGTTACTTGCATCTGCTTTGATTGAGTCACTGAGCACGTTGCCCCCTGCGGTGACCTTAAGTAAGTTATCCTCAACTCCAGTACCAGGCCGAGCTGAAAAATCGAATGTAACTTCATATGATTTACCTGGGATGGTCACTATCGCTTGTGAGATCTTTGTCGGATGATCACCATCAAGCTCAGCAAGTTGTCTTCCCTCGCTTGGTGTACCCGCTACAGAGGCTTGAAGTTCAAGGCCGAGAATTCCGCTCTCCTCTGGTGTGACCCAATTTACCAACCAACCAAGTTTAGAATTTGGATCGATGGTAACATCAGGAAAAATATTCCAGCTACGGTCTGGAACTTGAGGAGATTCAAATCCTGCATTTTGAAACAAATTTGCTTCTGGACTACAAATTAATTGTACGTTCGGACTGATATCACCATCAGTCACCTGCGCAAGTGCAGAAAGTGGCATGGTGCTTATGAGAACAAGTCCCATCATAGCAGCAATGCGTGAATATGTTTTTTTCATATACAAAAATGCTATTAATATAAAGAAAGGTTACGCACGACGAGAACAATGATGTGAAAATAGTACCATAGCAGTTAGTAGTACGCAAGGGCCAGTCTTCTCCAATATCAAATGATACTGAAATGACCCCACGGTTCTAACGAAAAAGATACCCAAATCGGGTACCTTTCGCGCCAAGGAATCATAGTCC
>JAYTUL010000075.1:0-4029 GCA_043744555.1 bacterium
GCGAGAGATGATGCTGCGCTTGTTCGCTTACAACGTCATGGTGGTTTGACGTTGAATACCGAGAGGGGTGTTTTCTACAGAGCATGGCTGACCCCATTAACCATTAAGGTTTGACTTTGTATTATTTCTGGACAGAAGCACACACTTCACCCAAAAACTTACGGGCACCTTTTGTGGTCATCCAAAGATTACCTTGTGCTTGCCAATATAACCATGCCTCGTCATCGCCGCCAACCAATACGCGGCCATGCTCGAGTGGCGGTTGCGGATGTTCAATTTTTTGAATTTCTCTGAATACATGAGCGCAGTATTTATAATTTCGCAAAATTTCTTTCCGAGCCTCTTCACTCCTTCCAAGCTTGAGTAATGCTAAAATGTACCCTACCGTGAGTTCTTGCATGAGATCTTCTGGATACATTTTTTTGAAATCACAGAGTTTTTCGAGTTGATTTGTTTTGAGATACGCAGTTGCGAGAAATGACCGAATCCCTTGATTATCACCGGGGTTCAAATCAATAATTTCTTGATACAGCGGGATTGCTTTCATTGTTCCGTCTGTTTGGTCGACAAGAGTGGCAAACTCTCCTAACAACAACAAATATGGCCTGTTGTCTAATCTCCCCCATGGCAATCTCTCTTTCCCTACCTTAAAGTTTTTTGGGAAAAGTTCTTGCCCCGATCTTATCGATATTTCAAGTATCCGTCTCGCATGACGAGTATCCCCCTCTGCAAATACTTGACGAGCAAGTCTGACTGCTCCATCAAAAAAGAGAGGTTCTTGTTCGACGGTCATCTCCAATATATCCATAAGCGAACTAAGGCCTGCCGCAAGCGCGGAATATCCTGATTCATCGATATCCCGAATTTCTTCTTCGAGTTTATCGAGTTCGCGGATTGTTCCGTGTAGGCCCTGAATAGATGCGGGAAATTCAAATTCCCACTCATGTGGTCCAACATTTGTCACAGCAACCTGTTTTGGGAAACGATTCGAAAATATTTCATAAAAATTTTGACGATTCTCTGAAGAAAAATTTCTTGCATCTCCACCAATTCCACCTCGCTCCATCATCTCATGGGGTGAGAGTCCATTAAGTGACCGATGTGGAAAATAATTCCACGCCTCGGATAATATGTCTAAAACCCCTTGATGCTCCTCTTGTGTTTTTCCATCGAACAGAAAAAATGCGAGCCGAGAAAGTAGATGGTGGTCATCCTCATTCCAAATAATATCCTTAATGTCATGAACGCTGAGCTTTTCCGGTGTCTTTAGTTTCAAAAGAAACCTTTCAAGTCTCTTCTCCAGCGTTGCATTGGCGACCAGCTCATCAAGTGCTTGATCAAAACGCTCTTCTTTGGACTTCACTGACGATTTCATTTTGCTCCGTGAATTATTCTTCATATCGACACCAGATTATCTTTATAGTAAATGATGGCAAGCCCACCTTGACTGCAAACCGCTCCCTACGAGTCTTATTTTAGACATATCTCATGCTAGCACGAGTTGGCTGTGGGCAGTGGACGAAGTTGGAACTGCTATTTTGTCTGGTAAGTCAGTTTTTCGTTACCAAATTATTATGACGGATTTACTTGCTACCGTATAAAAGAAAGAGCCCGACACCACTTGGATGCCGAGCTCGATTGTTGCGGAGGTGGTTTACCTGCCGCTTGTACCTCTGATTACCTTGAGTTCGAGAACATACACGCCGAGCTGTTCCTTTTCGCGCGGGTAGATGCGCTCCAAAACGCGGAGTGCGCCCACGGGGTCATCGGGTACGATGTGTCCCGCGTTTTCCTTGCCGAGCATGTCCGCAAAGGTCTTGTAGACGCGAACATCCGCGACCTGCACAGTCCCCGAGAGGCGTTCGCACTCCAAGCGAATGTGATCACCCTTTTGGATCTTCTTGATACTGTCATAACCGACACGAACCTCAAGAGGTTTTGTGCCTGCCATGATTGCATTGAAGTATTGCCGTTTGACTCGCATTGTCTTCATAACTTTCTCCTCGAGGATGAGACCCCATTGTTGAGTGACTACGCCACGCCTATACGCATCGGGCATCATTGCTTCGACTTGCCAGCCATGATGCTGGAGCGTCTCCACTTCGATACCCGTAGGCACAATATGCGTGTAGAGTTTATGCCCATACTCCCGCAGGAATGAGGGCAACTCTGCCACCAGTGCAGAGAACGCTTGAATACCCTCTGCGACAAGAGGCATGAGCTTCACAGGTTCACCTTTCTTTGGGGTAGCTCCTGCAACGCCAAGGACAGTGCCGTCGGGTGACTTGGCAACCCAAATGAGCTTGTACTTCTCATTCGGATCTCGTGTTCCCTTGCGTTCGTATCCTGCGAACAGCGCGTCCACCCAGTTGTCGTTCACACCCTCAAAGTATGGGGAGAGACGACTGATCACGAGATGCCGCACCTGCTTCATGTCTGCCTCGGTTATGGGCAAAATGGAGATGATGCGTTCCTCGAGGAAAACGCCATCGTGCTCGACGATTTTGTAGAGCATCACCTCGTCGGTGTTTGGGCGATAGTGTCCGCTTGCCATTCCCGCACGCACGAACCCGTGCGAAAGGAAATACTCCAGTGCGACCTTGTTCTTCGCAGACACCGTGCAATAGATTTGGCGCACGCGGTACTTCTTTGCGTAGCTGTCTACCTTTTGAAGTAAAAGTCGGCTGACGCCTTTTCCGCGAGCTTCCTCCTTGACGATGAGCGGACTGATTTTCAGCGTACCCTGATGCTTCACCACGAAGTTCAAGATGCCGATGATCTGCCCGTCTTCTTCTGCAACGTACATCAGTTGCGCGGCAGAGAAATGACCCTTACGGTCTTTCGTCCCACGTAATGCAGTTTCCACGATGCGCTTTGCATGCGCTCGATGGTCACCACCGTAGAACGGCTCGAGTGCACTGTGCATCATTTCGGCAATGACAGGCAGGTCTGTGAGCTTTACGCTCCGTATCTTTACCATAAAAAGAACTCCTTTTAGTGTGTTGCTGGGGGCTTTCACCCTTACGCAACAAAGGTTGGCGTACCCACGTTGGATACGCTCTGTACACTATTCGTTTTGCGTGTCTTAGTCAATCACTTCAATACGTATTCCTACGACACCATATTTTTGCTCATCTTCGTCTGAGTAGAATTGCTTTATCTGATTGAGAAGAAAATCTCTACTTTCTCCGCCAAAAAGTGCAGGATCGTGGTCAGCAAAAAGTTGTTGGAATGAGGGGTAACGAAGAAGCCCTATCACTTTTGTGTGTATACTGTTTTTTGAGTGATCGTTTTCGCTAAAAATTATTTCATCCCCAAGAGCAATCTGCTGGCGTTTCTCATCATGGAGGCGGGACTCAATTACTTTTTCCTTGCGAGCAACTTTATTGAACGGCTCCGAGGATAGTTTCATTTCGTGTTGCATAACAGCATTGTAGCACGATAGCGATATTTCGATTCAAGCACGAGGATGCTACGAACTCTGATACGCTTGTACTTGCTGTTCATACTCGTACTTGACCATTTGATAGTCAGCTCATTGAATATTCTCTCGGCTTCTTCTTTGCTGTCTGCGCCTATATTGATCTTGCTTTCATTTTCATCCATCATTCCCAATCAGCATACCTCCACTTATCTATACACCCTCGTAAAAATTTCTCTCCAAATAAGACCAACTCAAACGATAATGGGGACAGTCACGATATGACAGCTTCTTTGCTTCCAGCATGAGTCGCTCAAATAGTTGATAATCCTCCGGAGTTTCGAAGATACCCATGCGACAATTGATGCGATTGATCACATGATAGACTTCTCCCCCCAATATCTACTCGTGCAAGGCGCGGTATGAATATATATTATACTGAATATTTAGGAAATCAATCGTGACTGTCCTGCTCTGTAGAAAACACCCCCAATCTATAAAATGGGGATAACTTTTATTACACCCTGAAATGCAACAGTAACTCTCTGTTGGCGCAAAATTAAAAAATCGCTAAAACGAACATATCCGCCTTGGTATACTGGTGGTGC
>JAYTUL010000076.1:0-15704 GCA_043744555.1 bacterium
AAGAATACCGCGGTGTCTATCTTCTGGGCTATCTACGCGATACTTCTCATTGCGATAGGATTCGCCAAGCGCATGCGCTTTATCCGCTTGTTCGGACTCGTATTCTTCTTTGTGACCGCAGGTCGCGTATTTCTCGAAGTTTGGCAGTTAGGGCAACTAGAGCGCATCATCTCTTCGATCGTCTTTGGGGTGATAGCGCTTGGGGCATCATTCTTGTACGTAAAGTACAAGCACTTACTCACCGCCGTCGTAAATGATGACTAAGGTCAAAATTGTACAATCAATATGAAAAAATACATCATCGCAATTTCGCTCGGCTGCTTGGCAATCACCACTCTCGCATATGCGGACTTTACCCCAAGTACATGGAAGTACATGAAGCCCATCACTATGAGCGCAACGGACGCTACCTCAGGGTATGTAAAAGTATATCTCGATAGGGATGTGAGCTTCACCGCCAAGCCCGACTTAAGTGATATTCGAGTCGTGGCAGATAGTGCTAGCGAAGTCCCTTATCAGGTAGTCGTTGATCGAAGTCGGAGTGAGCGTGGATATGTAGGCGGAACGTTGCATGATCTCTCGCTTTCGGGAGGGAAGACCATGTTCATGCTCGATCTCTTGGAGTCGGGTATCACTCATGATCACCTCACTATTCTCACATCGTCTAAGAACTTCAAACACAAGGTTTCGGTTTATGCAGCTGACAAATCGCTATCAATGACGGACGCTAGTTGGAGACTCCTGACGAATGCGGGATACATCTATAACTACTCCGATCAAACAGCGGGGTTCAATGCCGGAAGTGGCGAGATCCTTTATCCGGAGAACACATCGCGTTATCTTCGTGTTGTTATCGAGGTGGGTGAGGGAAGTGATGTGGTGGTAAGCTCGGCCCAAGTAGCACGTGAGCGTACATTTGCCGCCACGCAATCGATAATGGAGAGCAGTGCGAGTGTGACGCAAAATACCCTCATGAAAAGCACCGAGGTCGTGGTCGATCTCGGCGGAAAGGGGTTGCCCACTCATCAGATAACACTCACATCGTCTGATACACACAATTTTAGCAGGCGCGCGAAGGTAGAAGGCAGTAACGATGGAAGTAATTGGCAAAACCTTGCACAGGGTGAGCTGTTCAAACTAAGCACCACCCTCTTTGTCGGTGAGCACCTTGCTCTTGAGTATCCTGAAACTGATATGCGCTATCTTCGCGTTGTCATCTTCAATAATGACGATCAGCCGATAGCATGGGTCCCACGCGCAGTGATCTCAGGTGTCGATCGTTCAGTTGTATTTGCAGCGGTCCCAGGAAAAGAATACGCGCTCTATTATGGGAATGAAAAAGCGTTCATGTCACAGTACGACCTTGCGCGCTTTTTCCAATACATAGAAAGCACGCAACTTACACATGCTACCCTCGGTGCGCAAGTAATGAACCCCGCATATACGCCACCCGCACCTAAGGCCGTGCCGTATTCCGAAAAGACCCCAAATATCCTAAATTTTGTCCTCGTCTTTCTGGTCGTGGTTATCACCGCCCTCATCGTCTGGTATCTGAAGAAACTAAAGCTTTCGGATCGAGGTCAAAAGCCATAAGCCAGATCCGTACCTCAGTCAGTATTCATGAGTCACTGCGAGAATGGCTAAAAAATGACTTGAAATGACTTATAAGGCATATGCAGGTAAAATATAAGGTATAAAAGTTGTAAGCACAGCAGAGATAATTTTCACATATGGCAAAATCAAACATAGTCGAGCTCATATTTTTCTGGATCATGTTCGCGGTTGTAGGGCTACTTTCCTACGCAGTTATGAGCCCATATCTCTCTGCGATCTTTCTTGCGGCTGTGCTCGCGGTCTTGTTCGCACCGGTACATCGCTGGCTTCGAAGAAGGTTGGGTAATAACAAAAAGAACACCGCAGCATTTCTCATGGTACTCTTGGTGCTCTGCGTTATACTACTTCCGCTCGTTTTTTTTGGGATCCTGATGTTTCAGGAGATCATGGCAAATTATCCCGCCATAAGCGATAGTAATGGCACGATAGCTATAGACCGCCTTACAACAATTGTTGAGAAGTACGTCGGAAGGTTCACTCCGGGTTTTCAGATCCACGGCACTGTCTCGATATATATCGAAGGGGTACTCAAGTGGCTTGCTGCGAACCTCAATACTTTCTTTTCGAGCATCATCACATTCCTGATCGACATCTTTATCATTGTCGGAGCACTGTTCTTCTTCTATCGCGACGGTGAGAAGCTTCACGATTTCGCGGTGAAATGGAGCCCGCTTCCTGATGCGCAAGACGCAAGTCTTATCATGAAATTACAAACTGCAGTCGGGTATGTGGTGAGCGGGGCACTCTTCGTTTCCGCAATTCAAGGCCTTACGGTGGGTATTGGCTTTTGGATCTTCGGACTTTCAAACCCTGTGCTTTGGGGCGCGGTGTCCGTCATTGCCGCACTTATTCCTGTCGTTGGAACCGCCATCATCACCGTCCCTGCCGGGATCTTCCTCATCATGAACCACGACCTTGCGTCAGGTATCGGCATTCTGGTATGGGGAAGCCTGCTCGTCGGTCTCGCAGACAATCTCATCCGCCCTCTTCTCATCAGGCGCGGAGTTGATATCCATCCGTTCGTCATCTTGCTCTCTGTGCTAGGGGGCCTCGCATATTTCGGTCCGATAGGTTTTCTTGCAGGGCCTATAGTGCTCTCATTCTTTTTCACATTACTTGAGATCTACCCGACCATAGTTTTTGGTCGCTCTTTCAAGGACGAAACTGAATCGAACAAATAGCGTTAGCCAAGCTCACAGTTCACATTGCACAATTGAACCTGCCCGCCTATTTGCTACTTCTTCAAAGTATTGTCTCGATTCAGAAGCGTTGAAGCTCGTGGTAGGATGCATACCATGACTATGGACAGAGTTCGCTGTCTTTTATATAAGGAATATGATGAATTACACTCATTCTTGGAAGACTTTCTCTAATGGCATCAAACGTGTCTTGATCCTGCCTGATTGGAATACATTCGCGGTAGATACCGTTATCCCCGAGCTTACGCCGCTTTTGGCTCTAGGCCGCACGCTTGCTGATGAGATCGCGGCAAAACCGATGCCGACGTTTTACGACATCGTGACGCGCTTCGAGAATTTGGGCGAAGAGATCTCGCTTATCTATGGACCCTTGAGTCACCTCAAGTCTGTAGAAAAGAAGACTTACCTCGGTATTGAAGAAGTGCACCAACAGGCGACACAGCTCTTGACCGAGTACGGAACCGACATTTCGCTACACGTTGGACTCTATCAGGCACTCGTGCGCTACAAGGGTGGCACTGAATTCGCATCTCTCGGACACAAAGAGCAATACCTGATCACGCAGTCGATCAAAAACTTTGAGCTTGCGGGTGTGGCACTGCCCCCCGAGAAAAAAGTCGAGCTGAAGCGCCTAAACAGCGAAGGCGCAGATCTCGGTGTCACATTTGCAGCACATGTGCAGGACTCAAGCGATGTCTGGGAAAAGATCGTCACTGACCCTCTACTACTGCTCGGGATCCCCAAAGACGATCTTGAAGGAATGGCTCTAAGTGCAAAAGAAAAAGGCAAGACAGGCTGGCGTATCACCATGCAAGTACCTGTCTATTTGGCTGTCGTTACGTATGCCGACAACCGTGAACTGCGTAAGGAGGTGTATCGTGCATTCAAAAACCGTGCGACCGTACTTCCTGATGGTGACGCCAAATATGACAATGCTCCCGTCATGGCGGCAATGCTTCAGAATGCCTATGAATCGGCAAAGTTGTTGGGCTATCCTACATATGCAGACTTGTCGCTCGTGAAGAAGATGTCCGCCTCGGTGGGTGTCGGGGGTGTTCGCGACTTCAATCAGAAGCTTGCTACCCTTGCTCGCCCGAAAGCAGAGCAAGAACTCCTCGCCATCGAGACATTCGCGATAGAAAAGCTTGGACTCGATACGTTCGAGATTTGGGACTTCGCCTATGTGGAAGAGAAGATGCGACAGGAGCTGTATCAACTCGACAGCGAAGCGATGCGCAAGTACTTCCCGTTTTCGAAGGTGATGCAAGGTTTTGCAACCCTACTCAAGTCTATCTTCAGCGTGACGCTCACCCCGAACACGACCGCCTCGGTCTGGCACCCTTCTGTAAAGGTCTATGACCTCTATGACGAAACCGGCGTTCAGCGTGGGACGTTCTATGCAGATATGTTTGCACGCGAAGGCAAGAAAGACGGTGCTTGGATGGACGTGCTCATTGCCTCACGCAAGTTAGATGGCGGCACAGTCATTCCGGTCGCATATCTTAATTGCAACGGCAGAATGTCAGTCGGCGGCAAAGAAGCATACCTTACCCACGATGATGTGGTGACCCTCTTCCACGAAGCAGGGCACACCATCCACCACGTGCTCGGACTGTCGGAGTATCAGGAACAATCGATGGAACACGTCGAATGGGATACCGTCGAACTTCCAAGTCAGCTGCTCGAGAACTGGACATGGGAGCCCGAGATGCTTCGCCGCATGAGTGCACACGAAGATACAGGCGAGGTCATTCCTGATGAAGTAATCGAGCGCATGGTAGCCGCCAAGAACTTCAACACGGGCATGAGCTCGCTTCGCCAGTTTCTCCTTGGTGCATTCGATTGGGAATTGTATTCTCGTTATGACCCATCCGCACCAGTGGATCCGAATGTGTTGTGGCGAGAGATGGTTAAGCGCATCGATGTACTACCGCTTGATGAGACTACTCATTTTCCCAATGCGTTCAGTCACATCTTTGCTGGAGGCTATAGCGCTGGCTACTTCAGCTACATGTGGGCACTCGGGCTCGCGGCTGATGCGTATCTTCCGTTTAAGGAATCGGGTGACATTTTCTCGCGGGAAGTCGGCGACCGACTCTTGCGCGAAATAATCGCACCAGGATCTGAGCGTCCGATGGCCGAAAGCTTCGAAGCATATCGAGGCAGAAAGCTCGACCCCAAAGCACTCGCCATTCATCTAGCCCTTATCGAAAATTGACCTCAAAGAAAGATCGTACACTCGTGCGAATCTTTTTATACAATTCCCAAGTAACCACTTCGTATTGTGTAAGTTTTCAAGATAAGTCCTAGGCTCTCTAAGGTCTTTCCTTGGAAACTTATTCGGAAAAGATTAATTAGTTATGGTATTATTTGCGCTTAAAATGCGTAGTCTCGTGATAGTTGTCGTAGTTGGCGGTGAGTTCTTCTCCCTCAAGAATGTCGCGCGCCGCAAGAAAAGTCTCACCTTTATCAGGCGTAATTAAGTTCGGTTTTTTTGAATGATTGAGATAATAATTCTTCGTTAGCGCATCAATGCCGTAGTTCGGGACAAAGTACACACCGTTCTGCAGTGCACAAAAGTCCCGCACCATGTTCTTGGCACTTTCGGGCGCATCGAATGCATCAAGCTCTGTCTTTGGGATCTTGAGAACATCACCCATGGGGTCGGCGTTTTTAAACGGATCAGTACCTTTCCGAATTGTTCTGATCGCAACAACACCTACCCCGTGCTTCGTCACACCGAGACGACAATACACAAGTTTGAGTGCATTCAAAAATCCTTTTTTATTCATGGCGAATAGTATATCGCATATTTCCGAGACTTGCTGTATAAAAACAATTATGAATATCGCCCAAAAGGAAAACGAAAAATGCTTTTGAATAAGACCCCTCTTTGCGTAGTTTGCCGCATCCTCTTTCTTCTATTTTTGCATCGTTGTCGAGGCGTCGCCTTGACAACGCGAAGCGACAATGAGCTGCATGCATTTGTGTCAGGTCATATTGCGGAAGAGAGTGGGGATAACTGAGTTGCAAGTATTCTATTTATATTCTAATCTATATAAAGATAATTAGAATATAAATAGATACTAATAATTATATAAATATATGCTCACCAAGAACCAAAAGGAGGTGCTCGATTTTATAAAAGCCTACACAGCGAAGCACACATTCGCACCTTCGCTCGAAGAGATACGCAAACATTTTAAGCTTGCATCTGTCTCAACCGCGCATCATTACATAAAGAAGCTAGAGGAAGGGGGTTTTTTGGAGAAGGAACCCAATCAGCCGCGAGGCATGTCTATCCTTGCTGCCGATTTCATGGGTTCATCGGTGATGGGAAATGTCTTCGGCTTCGAGTATATCTCCATTCCACTTGTAGGTTCGGCCAACTGCGGTCCCGCGGAGATTTTGGCTGAAGAAAATATCGAAGGTTATGTGCGTATTCCAAAGTCGTTGATTCCGAAGAAGAGCGGTATATTTGCGTTGCGCGCAGTAGGGAAGTCGCTCAACCGTGCGAACATAAAGGGCAAGACTATCGATGAGGGGGATATGGTGCTCGTGGACTTTGAGGATCATACTGCAAATGACGGTGATTACATTCTTTCAATTATCGATGGTGCCGCTAATCTTAAGAAGTACAAGAAAGATAAGAAGACAGGGCAGGTGAGCTTGGTGTCGGAGACGACGGAGCCTTGGAAGCCTATTTTTATGTTAGCGGGGGATGATTGGGTTGTTAACGGCAAAATAGTCGCGGTAATAAAGGAGAAACAAGCGTAAAACAAATAACCTAGCTTCTGATATAATAATTATGATGTCTAAAGTTATAACAAATATTATCTGGGGTGATTCACTTGAGAAACTTAAAGAACTTAAGGATAATTCAGTGGATCTGATTGTAACCTCCCCCCCATATGCTGATAATAGAGCAAGTACTTATGGTGGGACTAAGCCCGATGATTATGTCGAGTGGTTCCTACCTCTCAGTAAAGAATTATTGAGAGTTTTGAAGCCGACTGGCACATTTATTTTAAATATTAAAGAAAAAACAGTAGAAGGAGAAAGGCACACCTATGTATTAGAGTTAATTTTAGCATTACGTCAACAAGGTTGGTTGTGGACAGAAGAATTTATTTGGCACAAAAAAAATTCTTTTCCTGGGAAATGGCCTAACCGCTTTAGAGATTCCTGGGAAAGACTCTTGCAGTTTAACAAACAAAGAAAGTTTAACATGTACCAAGAGCACGTAATGGTGCCTGTGGGAGATTGGGCAAAATCTCGGTTGAAAAATTTAAGTGACAAAGATAAAAGACGAGATGAATCTGGCGTAGGTAGTGGATTTGGGAAAAATATTTCAAATTGGATCAATCGAGATATGGCATTTCCTACTAATGTTATACATATGGCAACAGAATGTGGAAATAAAAAACATAGCGCTGCTTTTCCAGAAACCTTACCCGAATGGTTTATTAAGCTTTTTACAAAGGAGGGGGATTGGGTTCTCGATCCATTCTTGGGGTCGGGAACAACAGCAAAGGTTGCACAGCGCATGAGTCGAAATTCAATTGGAATTGAAATTCTTGAAGAATACTATCAGATTGCAAAAAATGAGCTAGAATCAGGCAATAATACTTCTTTATTTCAAGAACATCTAATTTATGAAAAAATTAAAAGTAAGTAGTGTAGCCGAATATGTCGAAAAAAATATCGGAAGCTTTCATTCAAAAAGATTAGAGAGTTTGTCACAGCTTAAACTTATAAAGATTTTAAAAAGAAAAAATCCTTATTTGTTTAAAGCCAAGGATATTTTAACTGCTGAAGTTTTGGTAAAAACTTTATTAGAGGCACACCTCTCCTCGCAGGAAGAAACTATGTTTGGAGATTTCCTAGAAGGACTTGCAATTTTTATATGTGAAAAAGTTTGCGATGGAAGAAAGTCAGTTGCAGAAGGTATTGATTTGGAATTTGAAAAATCTGGAGTTAAATATATTCTTGCTATTAAATCAGGTCCAAATTGGGGGAATAGTAGTCAAATTGCTCGCATGAAAGATAATTTTAGAAAAGCTAAAAAAATATTTAATACCAGCAGAAAGAGTCAAAACGTTATTGCGGTTAATGGCTGCTGTTATGGCATCGAGAATCAGCCAAATAAAGAAGAGTATCTTAAGCTCTGTGGCCAAAGTTTTTGGGAATTTATATCAGGGGACAAAGAGTTATATGTGAATATGATCGAGCCATTGGGTCATCAAGCAAAGGAAAAAAATAGCGATTTCGCGAAAGCCTACGCTCAAATTATAAATAAGTTTACACTTGAATTTGCACAGGATTATTGTAGTGATGGAATTATTGATTGGGTAAAATTAGTGAAATTAAATTCCGCCACCATGTCAAAAGTTAAGGTTTCTAAGAGTTTGATTTAAACACACGATACACACCCCGAAGATAATGATGGCGATACGGTTTTCGATACGGACGCATGAGGTCTTTCAGAAGCAAAAGCGTAAAGGCAAGGATATTGCGTATATTAATCACCCTTTAACGGTGGGGGTGATACTTGCGCGTGCGGGAGCTACTGAGTAGTTGTCGCCTTGCAGACGCGAGGTATCGTTTGCCTGTTTTTTACAAAATAGCACAGCTGGTCTGGCAAATGGGTCCGACCTACGTAAAACTTCATCAATATTCAAAATTCTCTTTCTTGCATTATTACTCAGCACTTGAGTGGAGTGCTATAATATGTGAATTACTTTAAAAAATATTTGATGAAACAAAAAACTATCGTCATCATGTTGACTGTTGCATCGGCGCTTTATTTTGTCGGGCATTATATAGGTTATGGCTCACTTACGCGGAACTGTGTCTATACGGAGCAGGTTCTTACAGTCCCTGAACATCTTTCTGAAGGAGAGATCGTTGTGGTAAAGGATGCATATCTGGCGACGGGACATGATAAAGAATATTCTTGTTTAAAAGAGTTTAGAAATATTGACAAGGAAATTGTGGGTCCTGAATCTATAAACAATATTACGATCGGTAGAAAATATTTCACGAGTAAGGGACTAGAAGTAACATCGCTTAAAAAAGGAGAGGTCTTTCGAGCTGTAAGCGTGATCGCCGTGACTAAACACGGTATCTCAACTATCGATTCCGGCTCTGGGCCGATATATTACCTTGTAATGAAAGATCAAAACAATACGTTTTATCAAATTGCAACCGTATCAATGGGACTGAATGACAGTGACCTCTTCCTCTCATTTGTCGACGGTGCACATATCAGTGAGGCTTTAGCAACCTCATCAGTGAAATTGATCAGCTGGGAAAGTTTTGATACTGTTCCTGATTACCTGGGTCAAAATGCGCTTAAATTTACTGGTATATTAAAGGAGTTACCTGTTGCGTATGTGACGGCCACAGAGCCTGGATGGAAAAAACTCGCAGACCGACTTGAGCGTGGGGAAAAATTTCTCATCATGATAGATATTGATCTTCTAGATGATAAATTCAATGAAATAAAACTTTCTAATGACCAATCGAAGCGCCAGCTTCAGGTCAGCCAGATGCAGGATGAATTGCTAAAAAAAATACCGAAGAATATAACCTTGAATGGTGTTGAAAATAATGCCTCATGGCCATATATAACCCTCGAGGCTAATTTACCTTTGCTTAACTATCTTGTAGACAATCAAGCGACGCTGAAGATAAAATCAATATCTGAGCTTCAGAAAATGCCTTAATATCGAGATGTACGTTGTTCTCTTTCTTAATGGAAACTAGGGTGCTAGCAAAACGAATCTCTTGCAGAGCAGCGTGTTCTTTGTTTCAATATAGCTCATGATACACACCCCAAAGATAATGATGGCGATACGGTTTTCGATACGGACGCATGAGGTCTTTCAGAAGCAAAAGCGTAAAGGCAAGGATATTGCGTATATTACGCACCCTTTAACGGTGGGGGTGATACTTGCGCGTGCGGGAGCTACTGAGGATGTGATGATAGCGGGCATTCTCCATGACACCATTGAAGACAGTGTTCCGGAAAAGCGAGTAACGCATAAACTTCTCGAAGATAAATTTGGCAAACACGTAGCCGACATTGTCACAAGTGTGACCGAAGACATGACAACGACGAACTGGGAAAAAAAGAAGAAATCAGCACTTGAGCATATTGCGCATTTCTCTCACGGCTCACTGTTGGTAAAATCAGCAGACATCATCGCCAATGGCGCTGAGCTTATTGATGACTATTTGAAAACAGGGGAGCATACGTTCTCGCGCTTCGGTGGAGGAAAGACACGCATGCTCGAAAACCAGATAGCAGTCGCGACAGCTATACTTTTAAAGTGGAGTGATAACCCGCTCACGCCTGACCTAAAGCAGCTCATTGAAGAACTGACGCGGATACTCAACACACAAGCTGCACAGTAGAGAAGTTCATACTAAAATTGAATATGAAACTACCGTAAGGAGTGCGGGATTCTTGCGTAAAGTTAGCGTTTACGAAGACGCTGTAGAGTTTGTTCCTTCGAAGCATGAATGCAAACTCCGACTGCATTCCCATAGAAAGCACGGGGGTTTATGTCGCAAAAAATAAAAAATATCCACTATCTTGCGATAGTGGATATTTTTTACGACCTCGCGTTTATGCGCGCTGTACGTTGAGTGCTCTTTAACCCTTTGGAGAGTTATCGGTCTCATATGCACGCTGCACATTGACTGCGTTCAAGCCCTTTGGAGAGTTCTCGGTCTCAAATGAAACCTTGTCTCCCTCCTGGATCTCGTCGAACGACATTCCAACGAGCGAGTTGCTGTGGAAGAAAAGATCCTTCTCGAGCTCTGCTGAAGAAATGAAGCCGAAACCTTTTTCAGTCTTCTTTTTTACTATACCATTCATGGTCTAAGTATTATTTCTTGATTAAAATACAAAATGATAGGTATGCTTAAAAAATTCGACTTTAGATTTTCGGCGCTACTTCCTCTTTTGTGTGTCAAGAATAGCATAGATGATAATTCTTGTCAACAAATTAATTTTGTGCTATAAATAGGGCAATGGCAACACTGGTAGTCAAATGGCTGATAAACGCTCTTGCGATATTTCTTGTCGGCAGCTTTCTTCCCGGAATACACGTGTCCACATACATGACCGCCTTAATTGTGGCTGTAGTACTCGGTATTTTGAATATGCTGGTTCGACCGATCCTTTTCCTTATTACACTACCGATCAATATTCTTACACTCGGACTCTTTACCTTCGTATTAAATGGACTCATGTTTTGGCTTGTCAGTCTGTTCATCCCTGGATTCGCAATCGATGGCTTCTGGTCTGCAGTTATAGGGGCACTTATCGTCTCAGCCATCTCGACTGTCGGCGACAGACTCTTTCTTGGTGCTGATGGAAAGATAGGAGGAAATTAATAGCGACGATAAGGTCTGGAACAAAAGCATACATAAATTAATTATGGATAAAAAAATTCGTATCATCACCCATAGCGGAAATTTCCATGTCGACGATCTGTTGGCATGCGCGGCAGTACAGATACTCTATGGGGTGGAGAACACCGAGGTCGTACGCTCGCGTGACCCACTCGTCTGGGAGGGCGGTGACTACGTGCTTGATGTGGGCGGCATATATGACCCGAAGTCGAAGCGATATGATCATCATCAGCATGGAGGCGCCGGCGAAAGAGAGAATGGCATACCTTATTCTGCGTTTGGTCTCGTGTGGAAGCATCACGGGGAAGAGTTGTGCGGCTCAAAAGAACTTGCAGAGAGTATCGATAAAGATATCGTCGTCCCGATAGATATGGCCGACAACGCAGTCGACGTCTACACCCCGACACGCGAGGGAATACACCCATTCCTCATTCATCACGTACTCGTTGTCATGCGTCCGACGTGGAAGGAGGGTGCTGTGCACGACGAACGATTTATGGAGCTACTTCCCTTAGCAAGAAAGATCCTCGAGCGAGAGATAATTGTAGGCAAAGACGTCGCGGAGGGTGAGCAATTTGTCATGGCTGCGTACGAGTCCTCTCTCGATAGACGTCTCGTGGTAATCGATAAGCCCTATGCATGGCAGAGAGTACTTTCGAAGACCCCTGACGCGCTCTATATAGTAAAACCCAAATCACAAGGTGAGCATTGGGAAATAGAATGCGTGAGAAACGATACGCATAGTTTTACGAATCGTAAGTCCCTTCCTAAAGCATGGTGCGGATATCGTGACGAAGAGCTTGCGGAGAAGACGGGAGTTTCGGATGCGGTATTCTGTCACAACAGAGGCTTCATCGCTGTGGCTGGCTCGAAGGAGGGTGCGCTTAAACTTGCCGAACTTGCGCTTAATGCGTAGAATAAGTACTCAATTCAATGATACCGCTTAAAGAAAAGCCCACACTAGAGGATCTTCAGAAGCACCTTGCTGAAGTCTGTCGAGAACGAGGCTGGGATAAAAATACTCATACAGAAAAATTCCTCCTTTTTGTTGAAGAAGTGGGTGAGCTCGCTAAGGAGATTCGCAATACATCAGGTGTTAATTCCAAGAAGGCAAAAGGCGAACAGGGTCGCGCGCATCTCGAAGAAGAATTTGCTGACGTGTTTAACTACTTATTGGATCTGGCAAATACCTTTGATGTTGATCTGGAAAAGGCATACCGAGATAAACATCAGGTTAATGAGAAGCGGAGATGGGATTAAGCTTAATTACATTACTTATCACTAAATCCTCACTATAATTCTATGGCATTCGTTGATGAACTGACAATACATTTAAGCGCAGGCAAAGGTGGCGACGGTGTCATGCGTCTTCGTCATGAGAAGGGTAAGGAGTTCGCTGGACCTTCAGGAGGCGACGGTGGCAAAGGCGGCGACGTTTATGTCGTCGGCACACGTGACCTTGGGCTGTTGTTTAAATATCGACATGCGAAGGAATTCCACGCAGAAAAGGGAGAAGCAGGTAAGAAAGACAGTTTGCATGGAGCCAACGGCGAGGACCTTGTTGTGAAATTCCCGGTCGGCTCTATCATCACCAACAAGACAACTAGTAAGGTCATACAGATCTTAAACGAAGGCGACCCCGTGCTCTTGCTCAAGGGTGGTGACGGTGGCTTTGGTAACGAGCACTTCAAGAGCTCGACCAATCAGACTCCGGACAAAGTAACCCTCGGATATCCTGCCGAAGAAGGGGACTTCTATATAGAGCTGCAGCTTGTTGTTGACGTTGGCTTTGCCGGCTTCCCGAACGCTGGCAAGTCGTCACTTCTCAATGTGCTCACCAATGCGAGCGCAAAGGTTGGTGCGTATCAGTTCACAACCCTCGAACCGAACCTCGGCGCATTCTATGGATACATTCTCGCTGATATCCCCGGACTTATCGAAGGTGCTGCAGAAGGCAAAGGTCTTGGTCACAAATTCCTTCGACACATCAAGCGCACGAAAATGATCGCGCACCTTATCTCGCTTGAGAACGAAGACGTGCTCGCAGCATACAAGACTATCCGCACAGAGCTTGAAGCGTATGACAAAGAACTCGGCGCCAAGGAAGAGATAATTTTGCTTACAAAGACCGACATGGTCGACGAGGAAACCATCGAGAAGGCGAAAAAAGCATTATCGAAATTGAAGAAAAAAGTCTTCACTATCTCCGTCTATGACGACCCCGCAATAAAAGTATTTGCTGATCAGTTCGTAAAAATTCTACGTGATAAGGAGGCATTAGAAACTAATGGATAAAAAGTCCAACATCGCTGTGCGGCAGATGGCGCCCGACTTCACACTTCCTTCAACGGATGGGGGAGAGGTCACGCTCAGTAAACTCCGCGGTAAAAAGGTTGTGCTTTATTTCTATCCTAAAGACATGACCCAAGGCTGCACAGTTCAGGCTCACGAGTTCTCAGCTATAGCCCAGGAGTACGCCAAGGAGGGCGTGTTGTTGTACGGTATTAGTCCTGACAATATCGAGAGCCATCTTAAGTTCATCGCACGCGATAGCATTACCTACCCGCTACTTGCTGATGTTCCACATGCTATCGCAGATGCATACGGCGTATGGCTAGAGAAAAGCATGTACGGCAAGAAATACATGGGCATCGAACGCTCAACATTTGTCATAGGCGTTGACGGCAAGTTCGAAGCAATATACAGAAAAGTAATACCCGAAGGTCATGCGGTGTGTGTGCTCCAAGATCTTTAATGAAAAACGAACTCACCATAGCTACATGGAACATTGCCGGCGGACGTCAGATCCGTTAGAATAAATATTTCGACTATGAGAAAAATGAGGACCTTGAATATTTTGCCAACGAACTGAAGAAAATATCACCGACTATCATAGTCTTGCAAGAATCACATAAGAACTAGAAGCGTTCCGTTGCTCGTGAGCTCGCTCTGCTCGTTGGACAAGTGGTGGTTATCGACGAAGCTATCTCGTCCTCACATATAGATCCGGAATACTCACTATCTCATTGCGGCGCTTTCGAATTTAAAAACAGCTTATATTGAGGATTCTTTGAGATATCCATATCCAGAATTCCCACTAGTTCTTCCTGATGGGTCACCGGCATTACGTCACGACAAAGGTTTCCAACTCATTAATTTTGACGAGCTACCTGTTTCTATCGTAAATACCCAAATGATGCCGCACTCATTCCTGGGATCGTCATACGAAAGCACAGAAGGAAGAAGGTTTGCAGCAAAGATGGAGGAAATGATCGAAACATATGTAATGCCTAAAACGTCGATCATTATCGGTGATTTCAACTACGGAGCCGCGGAGTTGCTCTATACACGAATCCTTTCAAAGATGAAGAGCGCGCTTCCTGATGCTCCAACCAGACCGGGAGGAAAGAAGACGGATTATGTTTTTGTTCCTGAGTCATGCCAAGTGATCGCGAGCGGAATAGTGCAAACGAACACTGACCACTACCTATGTTGGGTGAAGCTTTCCTTATAGAGATGAGTAACTTCCAGAACAAAAAAGTGCCCACGAGCGCGCTTGGCGGATATGCCCATAAATTCTTGCGATGAATCCTGTTTAAGGCATCCACGAGCTAGAGGCGAACACAGGGACAGGATTTTCGGCTGGTCGGTCTGATTTTCTCATCACTTTATTTTATCTTGAAAACATATTTTTTCAACTTCCTTTCAGACATCTAACGCAACAGATAACATATCTGTATGCAGAAACATTATTGGCGGCTCACAAACCGCGAGAGTGAGGAAGACTTCGGTTAGCGATGCAATTTCACTTCGACGAGGAGCATGCTCTTTTCGAGCGCAGCGAGCTGTCGGATGCACGCGTCAGCATGCTGTCTGAGGTAATGTGTGACTTCTTCGACCGCGCAGAGCTTATCCGGAGCTGGGTCTTTCTTTGCAACTCACATTCTCATCGCTTACAGCATAACAAGTGCAAATGCATCGTAAATATAATTTAAGGCACTACGGTACTCTTGACATTGTTATTTATTATAATATTCTATTCTAGTCAGGTCCATTCGGATCGACTCACCAAGGAGAATCCATGAGGGTAAAGATACTCGAGATTGACAAGTGCGTACTTTCTGATCAGTATGAATTGATAATAGCCAGCAACGCTGACATTGTCCATGTGTATGAAAACGGACAGCGGGTGAGCGCAATAATCCCCGAAGCAGATGTTTCTTTGTTCATTGCCATGAAGCATCTGATTGTCGATTCTCAGATGTTGGGACTGCTCAGAGCAAAGGCTGATATAACACCGATTACGCTCCATAGCGTTGTCAGATATGTCGCAAACCAACATGCACGAATATTCGAACCCGGAGAAAATACCGACTAGAGCCTCCCGTCCGACGCAGCAATGCGCCGGGCTTTTTTTTGGGATCATTTTATCATGCGTTTTCAATTTTACGTTTTAGCCGCCATAGC
>JAYTUL010000077.1:0-3959 GCA_043744555.1 bacterium
ACCGCGAAGACGCGGTTGAGTTTGCTCACTCAAAGCAGGTACGCAAACCGCGACTGCATTCCCGCACAGAGTGCGGGGTTTTATGTCGCATAATAAAAAAGCTATTTTAAAATGAAGTCTACTCACCGCAGAATCCCCCAAAGTATCGCGTACTCAATCTTGTCATTTTTTGATGCAATACGAAGTCTTGGACTGTTTCAATTTTTGAGAGGCTGTAGTAGCCTACTGCCTCCAAACTTGAAATCAGGAAAGACGAGTAGTGCGCCAAAAATGGCGAGATTGTTAGAAGTTGCCGGTGACCTGTATAGTGCGCTGCGTCCTCCGTTCATTAGCTGCATCGCAAGTATTGTAACCATTGCTTATGATCGTCGTCTTTGTAACTCCCTCTTTAATAACAGAGACCTCTGCGCAGGTATTGTCCGGGTAGGTAAGTGTAAATTGGGTGGTGCCAACTGTCGGAGTATTCACAACATTCCAACCCGTGCCTGTAGGCGAGGCGGTAGGATCATCCAGTCGAGAGACGTCACAAAGCGCATTATCCAGCGTTGCCGGAGGAATAGTTGTATATGTTGTTGAGGTAGAAAAGATCGTGTACGGCATGCCGTTTTGGGGGACGGCGCGATCCCAATACAGCGCGCATTCAATTCCTCGATCAGCTGCACCAAATGCTCTGCTTGATTGCTTGAGGAAAGATGCAAGTATGACCTCTTTGATACTGAGTGAATATATACCTAAGCTAATTGCGAGAATGATACTTGAAACAAGCACTGCGATGAGCAGTATGAAGCCTTTGTGATTTTGTTGTTTTGGGGGGATAAAAAGTTTCATATCAGCGTAGTGATGGGAACCAATTATAAAGATCGTCAGTTATGCTCACAGTGCGCGTCTTTCCCCCATACCCCACATAAGTTACAGTAGAAATGAGGCGAACTTGTCGGATGGGCTTAGTAGGATGGTCAACCGGATTAACCAATATCGACCGCTTAAAATTAGTAGTTTGCCACGGGGCGGGGAGAACGGCGAGGCTTTGGCGATATAGGCCGGTTTGCAGATTGTAATAAACCATATCGACCGACGAGCAGTCGCCCCCAAGCGGACATGCGAGCAGGGCATTATTGCTGTCCCAGACATTCACTCCGTGCGCCGTTACATCAATAATACAGCCGTCCTTTGTTCTGCAATTATCAACGAGCGTCGTTCTCCACACATCAACATCACCTGCGATATTATCTGCAGAGTTGTTATCGCGCACGCTATGCACCACCTCTATAGCTTCTTCCGCAAGATGAGTCGCGACAAGCTCATTACGAGCATCGCGCGAAGCACGCAGACTTTGTGAAGCAAGAGTCATGGGGCCGGCAAGCGCGAAAGCAAGTATTGTCACCGCAACGATGCATTCGATAAGTGTTATTCCTTTTGTTGTATGAGTAGTCGACATGTTGTTATGGTGCGTAATTAGGAGAACGGCCACTTATAGTCGTTTGAATATTCAAACTCGTCTTCTCTTTTGTGGTTACACCCGCAACGCCGCGCAAAAGCATAGTCACAACAGGCTGATCTTGGTTTACCGTGGATCCATAGACGAAGAAGCGCAGATCATTGACGCTCAGCTCGGGCGCAGTCAGATCGAGAAATGTTGTACCGCCATCTACTGAGCGCTGGATACGATTACCTGAAAGCTGGTAGACTATTTGGTCGGCTGGGTTCGCGCTATCCCCATTCTGTCCCTCAAATGCGAAGCACGCCTGCCCGCCATTGCCGAGATTGTCAGTAAATGAGCAATCTTTAGGGGTGGCATACAGAGCTGGAGTTGCTTCGCAGCCACAGTGAAAAGTAGAGCCCATGCGGATATTGCGCGACATTGAGTCTACTGCTGCGCTTAAATTATCCGTGATAAGTCGCACTGCCCGCGCCTTTCGTGCAGCATTATCGAGACTAATAAGTGCGCCCACTATCATGAGCATGATGACAATAAAGATACTCACTGAAACGATCATTTCTATAAGCGTAAATCCGCGAGCACAATGCTTATTTTTTATAATGTTATTTTCGTGAGTGAATTTCATAGCATTATTTTACTGAGACCTGACCGGTCATCCACACCTCCACCATTCTATTGTATCCAGTAACTGCTTGGACAGTGATCTGGTTACGTGCATAATTATTGCGATTATTTAAACTGTATTCGCCATTGATATATGCATCGGGGTCTGGACGGGTAAAGACAATATCAGTGTCCATGAGACTTTCAAGACCCGCAGGGCAACTCCCTTGTGCATTTCCCTTACTTTCACCACAAATCATCGCGATAGTATTTCCTTTAAGTAGGTTGACCACTTGCACGCACTCTGAAGCGACATCGCCGCATGTGCCACCCTGAGTGTATTTTTTGTCGCCGTTTAAGTCGGCGAAGAAAATGAACTGCTTTGGAACAGCGGTATCAAAATGAAGCCCGTAGCCAGTGTTATAGTTCCCGACGTGTGACTTCACGCTCATGGCTGAGATCTGCGTCTGGCGGGTCCATTGTGCTATCTGATGTGCGAGCGTATCAAGCGTCAGGCGCGTATTCATGGTGTTGTATTTGAACAACATCACAGATGTGAGCATGATGAAGATGGACAAAGCAACAATCATCTCGATAATCGAGAAGCCTGATCTGGCACGCGAACTATTTTTTTGAGAAGAGTGAAAAAAGAAATTCATACTTTAAAATGTCCAGCTTAAGATATCGATGCCAAACGTATAGACGATGAATGTCCCAATGATAAGGAAGGGGGCAAAAGGTATCTCACTTTTCATTGTAAAGTGTTTTGAACGAACCAACAACAGGGTAAGGCTCGGGAAGAAGGCGACCCAAAATGCAAGCACTGCGGCTGAGACTCCGCCTGCGAAGCCGAGAAACCAACCTATCCCCCACGCAAGCTTGGCGTCTCCAAGACCCATCGCTCTTCCACCTGAGAAAAACCATAGCATGGCGAAAGGAAGCGCCAGCAGTACTCCCGCTGCGGCATTTATCCACACAGGGACGCTGTCGAGAAATGGGAGGAACGGAATTACCATTAGCCCCCACGACCACTTTAACAGAAGTAGAATGCCCGCGAGAAGCGCGAAAAGCAAAGAAAGCATGTCGGGAATGATGCGGTGCTTGAGATCGTAGACCGTAATGACGATGAGCACTGCCCAAATGAGTGCCTCAATGATAAAGACGGTGAGCTGGTGTGGGGATGCACTCATGCCAAATAACCCATTCACGTGTGCTGCAATCACAAAAAGTGCCCCTGTAAGCATCTCTACGAGTGGGTACTGCCACGACAGTTTCGTACCACAATATCCACACCTTCCACGCATAAAAAGGAAACTCGCGAGCGGTATGAGCATAGCTGCGGTGAGCGTTTTCCCACATGAGAGACATTTGGAACGGCCCGTAACGCGGATCCCGCTTCCAAAACGATATATGACAACATTCAAAAAACTTCCAATGATAAGCCCAAGTACAAATACGAGCAGGGCTAGGACCGTTCCATATAACTCCATCCTGAAATTATAACATGAATAGTAGTCAAAAATTATACTGGGAAAACAAAAAAGACCCGAAGGTCTTTTTTTGTGATCACATGATCAAGTCTTGCTTACGGCTTAAGATCGTAACACTTCTCTGCTGTTGAGACTGGAGTAAGACAGTCCTGACTAAGTCCATAGACGAGGCCGTTTACACCTGCTGGAGCAATTGTCGTCACATCAGCATCGGTTGCAAGCGTGGTGTTGTCAGGGCGCTCAAGGGTAACGCCTATCCAGTAACCGAGGCATGAGTTTAAAGAGCAGTCGAGAGTACCGTTGGCAACAGTTATTCCGTGATAAATGTAAGTTAGACTTGCACCAGGAGGAGGAACAGGCACCTTAGGAAGGAATGCATATGATGCAGATGCGAGCTGCTGAACAGCGGCGTCCTGTCCTGTAAA
>JAYTUL010000078.1:0-15559 GCA_043744555.1 bacterium
CAAGAAAATTAGATCGGCCCATGGAATAGGAATTCCAGTGCACTTCCAATTTTATCTCCTTACAGGAGCTGTCCACTCATTGGATCTTTTTACAAAAGCCCTCAATGAGTCTTGCTCTCTGGGTCACTTGCCCACACCGCACCCTTCGGTCATTAAAATTTAGGTCGCTTTCAAAGCCAAGAGGCACGCGCAAGCCTGTTGCCGAAAAGTTACTTAAAGATGGTATAAAATCTTTATGCAAATAATCTTTTGGGGCGGTACTGCAGGGCTTCGAGAATGTGGGATTCTCCGATGTGTCGCGATTCGTCGAGGTCGGCGATGGTGCGTGCAAGCTTTATGATGCGGTGATATGCGCGCGGGGAAAGATCGAGACGCTTCGCACTGTCGTTTAATAGCGAGCTCACCGCATCGGTGAGCTTTATCATGCGGTCGAGGTCTCTGACGCTCATGTTCGCATTTAATTTTACGGTTTTGTTATCGGCGAAGCGGCGCGACTGATGTTCGCGTGCACTTGCAATTTTCCCGACGAAGTCCTCGTGCTGCTTCTTCGCACTAGCCTCACGCTTCCCTGGGGCAAGCGTCGTGTGTGGAAGTCGCATGACCTCGATCCACAGGTCGACACGGTCGACGATGGGCCCTGAGATCTTGCGTTGATAGCGTGATATCTGGGCCGGATTACAGACGCAAGCCTTTTTGCTGTCGCCCCAGTAGCCACACGGGCATGGGTTCATTGCTGCGATAAGTATGAAGCGAGATGGGAAGCGTTCAGAGCCTTTCGCGCGTGACACGTGCACGATCCCCTCCTCAAGAGGCTGACGAAGTGACTCGATGACGCGCTTATCAAATTCCGGGAATTCATCAAGGAAGAGCACGCCGCGATGAGCAAGAGTGACTTCACCTGGCTTAGGAATTGTTCCGCCACCGATGATAGAGACGTATGACGCAGTGTGGTGCGGTGAGCGAAATGGAGCTTCGAGGATGATTGTCTGATCTAGCTGTCCTGCGAGCGAGTGTATCGCCGTTACCTCGAGCGCATCTGCTTCGGTAAGCGGTGGAAGTAGCTCGGTGAATGCACGCGCAAGCATGGTCTTACCAGTGCCGGGTGGTCCCCACATGGCGATATTGTGCCCACCTGCTGCCGCAATCATGAGTCCGCGTTTGGCTACTTCCTGCCCACGAATATCTAGGAACGCACTCTCACCCTGTTTAATGTGCTGCTGTAAAAGTGGCGTGTGTGGCTGTGGCTCGATACGCTTAAGCACTATACCGACACGTGCCTCTCCTTCTTCGCGCTGTATGGGGGAAGTCTTGGATAAATGACTAATAACATCACTAAGCGATGTGACAGGAAATACGACAACCCCTGATACGAGTGCAGCTTCGCGCGCATTTTCTTGCGGGACATATAGTTCTTTGACTCCACGCTTTACGGCCTCACTCGCAATGGCAAGTGCGCCGCGTATGGGGCGTACGCGCCCATCAAGCGAGAGCTCTCCAACAAAAAGTTTTTCTTCAGTATCAAAAGCGATGTCTCCGGTCGCAAGTAGATAGCATAATGCAATTGGGAGGTCAAAAAGCGGACCGGACTTCTTCTGATCGGCGGGAGCAAGTGCGATGGTTATTTTTTGATTGCGCTGTTTTGGCGATTTCCATCCGGAATTTTTTATCGCAGCGCTTACACGATCACGTGATTCTTCAATAGCTTTATCAGGCAGACCGACGATGGTGAACGCGTGCAAACCCTTCGCAAGGTCTGCTTCGATAGTAATGGGATGAGCCCCGAAGAGTGTAGGCTGTGCGGAATATATCTTTGCGAAGGCCATATTATAATTTATTCCATATGTGCCTTACAAGTGGTCGCAGCAGGGTTAGCATGAAGACGCGCTTCTTCTATGGGTGACGTGCACACACTACAAGCACCATAGGTGTCATTATCGATACGCGTCAGAGCCGCCTTCACCTTATTTGCGCGCTCCTCTAGTGCGAATTCAACCGAGCTTCGGTCTTCAAAATCAGTGATTTCAGAAGCGCGTTCTTCAATCTCAGCTTTGTCGATATTTCCATCAGCAGCTACTACCTCCCAGTCATTCTTGTTTTCGGGGTTAACTCTACCAACACTTCCAAGTTCATATGTTAAAAGCTCGAGTTCTGCTTCGAGCATGGTTTTATACTTAGATAGGTTTTGCGAAGTCATGATTGACCAATCATACGAAATATGGGCATCCTCGGCAAGCGCGTGGAAGGCTCGCCTACTTTTGTGTGCTGACTATGGCGGTTACAGGTAATTGTGCGGCGAGAGAATCACGGTTTCCCGCTATATACAAAGTTTTTTTGTCGATAAATGCATATGCAATGACACTATTGCCGAGCACATCAGAAAGAATGCGCGCATTTACGGTGCCTATCTGCTCGTCATGGAACATTCTACTGTCGAGACCTTTCAGGTCTTTGCGCCCATACCAAGGATTGAGAACGGGAACGAGGTCATGCGCCATGTCTGGTTCCCATTCAAGTAGTGTCGCAAATGCATCTGGGAATGACCTTGTTTTAAGAGTTATGACACCTGTGAGGGCAACCCCCGAGCGTATGCGGTAGGTCAACTCTGGCTCGACAAAGGTGGGAAGCGGGAGGCTTGCTTGTGTCGCATTTGTGGCCTTTAAGAATTGCTGAAGCGTCGCCGGTACCGAATCCCCGCTTGTGCTTTTGGTAAGGAAGTTCACGGTGCGCTCACCACCACCAGGAAGCGCAGTTTTTCCGAAAGACAATGAGATATCCGCAAGGATCTGTTCGCGCGGTGAATTGTAGATATCAATACTTACGTCATCGGTTGTCACAGGTGTCGTTGTTGCGACCGATAAGAATGGGATGGAGATTTTTGTGCCGATCAATGCATAAATACCAGTGCCAATACCAAATGCAAGTACGAGGAGAAGTATGAAGATTATGCGACCGAGATGCGATCCCTCATCCTGGACTGGAAAGCGACTCTCCCCGCGTGACTCGCGCCGCGCCGCCTCCGCCATTGTGATCTCGTTTTTTGTCACCCCTTTTTCTTGGATCATTCCTTCTACATCCGTGCGGAAAGTGCGCACTGTAGGCGCCTTCGTGCTTCCTCTGCTCTCTGGCTGTTTCTTGTTTCGCTCTTTGTTTTCTTTATCAAACCTTGAGCTGTCATAGGATATTTCCTTCATCAAATTTATTATAGCATCGTTCTCAAAAGAAAAACCCTCAAAGAATCAGTGTGTATTCTTTGAAGGTAGTTCTCGCGTAGTTATGCTTTTACGCCAGATATCAATTTGGCGTCACGTTCATTGGGCTTAATGAAGTCTTTGTCGGCGCGTTTGATCGAAAGATTGATACGGCCTTTTTCGTCGACTTCTTTGACGACAACAGGAACTTCCATGCCTTCTTTTATGTAATCAGCGACGCGCTCAATGCGAAATGAGGCGACTTCTGAAACATGAACGAGACCTTCTGCGCTATGGCCGATACGCACGAATGCACCAAAATCCATCAGTCGGGTAACTACACCCTTAAACATTTCACCCGCAATATATTCATGTGTCATTTCTGCGATGATGTCGCGCGCCTTTTCTGCGGCGCCATTCTTGCCGGTGCAGAATACGGTGCCGTCATCCTCAATGTCTATCTCGGCGCCCGACTGTTCTCGGATATCATTGACTGTTTTACCACCCGAGCCTATGACCATGCCTATCTGATCGGGCTTTATTTTGATGACCACGATCTTTGGTGCCGATGGAGAGATGTCAGCTCGAGGTGAAGCGATGGCTGCTTTCATGGTCGCAAGAATCGTGATACGTGCAGCCTTGGCTTTATCGAAAGCCTCTTTGAGAATTGGCAGTGGGATGCCCCCGACCTTCACATCCATCTGTATTGCGGTCACACCATTTCGCGTGCCTGCTACCTTGAAGTCCATATCACCATGATGATCCTCGGGTCCTTGAATATCGGTCAAAACTTTATATTTGCTAGCAGACTCCATCATAAGTCCTGAGGCGATACCGGCGACGGGCTCTGTGATGGGTACGCCCGCATCCATAAGCGCAAGGGTAGAACCGCAGACTGATGCCATAGAAGTAGAACCGTTTGACGCCATCGACTCTGAGACGATACGGATGGTGTATGGAAATACCTCTTTCGCGGGAAGTACTGGAACAAGCGCCTTTTCAGCGAGAGCACCATGACCGATTGCGCGACGATTCATCCCACCCATTCTGCCGGTTTCACCAGAAGAAAAAGGAGGAAAGTTGTAATGATGCATATAACGTTTCTTCTCCTGCACTTCCATGCCCTCAACTATTTGTGAGTCTTGCGGGCCGCCAAGTGTGAGCACTGAAAGTACGTGTGTACCCCCGCGATAGAATATGCCTGTACCATGTAATACTGGAGATACTTCTCCTGCTTGCGCAAATAGTGGTCGCACATCATCAAAACCGCGTCCATCGGGGCGCTTATTCTCGTTGATTGCCTTTCTGTGCAGAAGATCGTTCACTTGATCGTCGAAATATTGCTCGGCGAGCTTTTCGTTCATTCCCTCGACCGCTTTAACGCAGGTCATCCATTCTTCAAGTAGAGCATACTCGCGCGCGCGACCGGCTTCAAAGAAGATCGTCGCTGCGAGCTTGGGGGTGATCTTATCTGCAAAAAGCACTTTGATGTCTTCACTCACATCCTCGAGGATGATGGTGCGCTTTGCTTTTCCGCGCTTTGCCACCACCTCCTTCTGGAACGTTTGTAATTTCTCAATTTCTGCACTCGCATATGCAAGCCCCTCCATGACCACATCTTCGGGGATCTCCTTGCCGCCCATCTCTATCATGTTCACATTTCCATCCTTTCCACATACGACAAGCTCGCAATCTCCTTCGATGACCTCGGTACCTTCTTCTACTTTAAATGATGGAAGGGTGACCCATTTGCCGTTTTGTCTTACAACCCGTATCGCAGACACAGGGCCATCGAAAGGAATATCTGAGGTGGCGAGCGCAAGCGATGCACCATTCACGGCCAATATGTCGGGCTCATTGTCGTCTATTGAAAGCACGGTGATGACCACCTGAACGTCATAACGAATGCGTCCATCAAAAAGCGGACGTATGGTGCGGTCAATGATGCGTCCCGATAGCACTGCAGCATCTGATGGTCTCCCCTCACGGCGCATAAAACGGCTGCCTAGTATTTGTCCCGCTGCGTAAAAACGCTCCTCATAGTCAACAGTAAGTGGAAAAAAATCACCGCCTTCGCGCTTTTTACTCGACATTACGGTTGTAGCAAGAATGGTCGTGTTTCCATAACGGATTATGACCGAACCATGCGCCTGATCAGCAAGATCATTAAACTCCGCGATTAATTTCTTTCCCCCGATCTCAACTTCATAGGATTCTTTGTGCATAAGAATTTTTTATGACAACAACACAGTTTAAGCGAAAATTGCCTAAAGTAGTCATTGCCGAGTGGTATCCAGATTCTCGCATTGAAGTGGAGGCTACCCTGTTCAATTCGATGATCCGGAGGCCACATTAGTAATGAGGCAACTATAGCAAAAATAAGGCAAAACAAAAGCCTCCTTAATATGCACTAATATAGCTGTATTTTACAGAGAAACGGCGCGTCGGGTTGATGTTCTCCCCCCCCCGTCATCATCGCGTGGTCGTTTTTTTTCTTTAAAACCAATTAGGTATTTTTCTGGGTGGTCGGACAGGTCAAAGAATTCATCAGCAGCCTCGCGTAATTTTGATGAGGCGGATTTGCCGAAGGCAACCACCTCAACTTGGGTACCCATGTTTATCTGCAAATATTGCACTAAGGGCACAAAATCACCATCACCTGAGGCAATAATGACCGCATCAAGCTTGGGCGCAAGTGTAATGGCGTCGACGGCAAGGCCCACGTCCCAGTCTGCCTTTTTCGCTCCTCCCCAGAATTCCTGTAGCTCTTTTGAACGGGTCTCGATACCTATTTTTCCGAGTGCATCAAAAAATCCAGATTCTTCGCCGGTTTTCGTTGAGATAACATATGCCATCGCGCGGATAAGCTTTCGATCGGCAACAGTATCGTGCAAAATATTTGCAAAATTAACTCGTGCATCATCATAGAGATGTTTTGCGCTGTGATAAAGGTTTTGCGCATCTATAAATAGACCGACGCGCTGATCCATGTGTTTGATAACTGGCATAAAATTGGTAAACGTTTTCACTAATCCAAGGATCGAATGCAGGCTGCGCTCGAATTCAAATTAATCGAAAAACGTCAAAAACATTACAAAACTTTTATAAAAATACGCGAACATTAGAAAATGGGAATTCAAGAAAACAAATACTTGCGAACCAAAATGAAAAAGAAAGAAAAGAGAAAGCAACAATGCGCGTTCATCGCGCATTGTTGTTTATTTAATACCGAGTTTTTTTACGAGCGCGTTATATTTTGGCTCACTCTTCTTTTTCAAATACTTGAGGTGCGCGCGACGATCTGAAACCATCTTCAAGAGTCCACGGCGCGAGTGATTGTCCTTCTTGTTGTCCTTTAAATGCGCTGCGAGCTCATTGATCTTTTGGCTTAAGATCGCGACCTGCACTTCCGGAGATCCCGTATCACTATCGTGACGCTGGTTCTTCGCAATGATGACCCCTTTTTTCTTGACTGTTAACATGAATCGTAGCGTAGCATGTTACTCTAGAAAATGCAAGTGGGGGAATTTTTATGAAGACAAATGACCACTTTGCTTGGATTTGAGGAATTGATTGAAAGAAATATCCTCTTTGGGGGCATCAGCGTCCATGAATTCTATCTCATCAAGTTTTGTATTTTGCTTCAGTTCGGCATTCATCTTTTTCATGTCGAGGTCGCGAGAGGAGTCGTCATCATAAGAGAAAATATCTCCATCATGAATGATAGTTATTCCAAGACCGAGGGTTCCGTCGAGGGTATCACTGAAGCTTGGGATAGGCATAATAATTTATGATTCTAGCTCCAGTTCAAGAATCGCACCTTCGGCGATCGCAGCACTCACGGCTAGAGGGAGAGCATCCCCAAAAAGATGCATGTTCTCTTGTGTGATCCTTGATGGTGTGACAAACTTCTCCATCCCATCATTGAATTCTACATCCCCCGCTTCTTTCTCATCTGTCGGAAAAGTTTCAAAAAGGGGTGTATCTTCAGTTGTTCGGTCAGTTGCGAATGACTCTGGTCCTTTGTTGCTCATAGATAACGATACATCAATCGTAGCACTCCTGCTTTATTTTTTCAATGCACTTATAACCATTATGCACATAAGAACACACCACATATAATAGAGACATGAATCTCATGGAATGGAAAAGACGATTTCTTGAATACGTTGAAATTGAAAAAGGCAGAAGTCTTAAAACCGTCATTAATTATGATCACTATCTCTCCCGATTCATCGAACACACAAAGCTTTCGGAGCCAGAGGCAATAACACATGAAGTAGTGCGGGAATATCGTCTATGGCTTAATCGGCAAAGTATTCGTGTGTCTAAGCGTGGTATTGCTTCGGATACACTGAAAAAACGCACGCAGAATTACTATCTGATTGCCTTGCGGGCATTCCTAAAATATCTTTCACGCGAAGGCGTTTCGGTCATGTCCCCTGAGAAGATTGAACTTGCTAAAGTGTCCGAGAGAGAGCTCGACCTCATCTCGTCGCAAGACCTGACGCGACTCTTAAATGCCCCTCAGGGAGAGACACTTTTTGCACTTCGCGACCGTGCAATACTCGAACTTTTCTTTTCTACCGGATTGCGTGTCTCTGAGTTGTGTGGGTTACCACGTGACCTTGATCTGACTCGTGATCAATTTTCCGTGCGCGGTAAAGGTGAAAAAGTGCGAGTGGTTTTTTTGTCAGAGACAGCCAAGGACGCATTGAAGCAATATCTAAACAAAAGGACAGATGTCGACGACGCACTCTTTATTAAAATCGGACGCGGTGGAGAAAAAACAATTTCGTCCAAAAAAGGTGATTTACGACTGACATCTCGTTCTGTAGAACGGCTTGTGAAACATTATGCAGTCAAAGCAGGAATTTCAAAAAAAGTCACACCTCATGTTATTCGGCATAGCTTTGCCACTGACCTGCTTGAGAATGGGGCGGATCTTCGCTCAGTTCAAGTATTGCTTGGGCATGCAAGTATTGCGACCACTCAAATCTATACACATGTGACCGATAGCAAACTCAGGGACATTCATAAACAGTTTCACGACAAACGTCGGCAATAGATGAGAAAATATATTCGATACGTTATAATACTTGCATGAAACTTGTCTCATGGAATGTGAATGGCTTGCGTGCAGCACACAAAAAAGGTTTTTTGTTGTGGCTTTATGAAAGCAATGCAGACATCGTTGGCTTACAAGAAACAAAAGCTGAAGCAGAACAGCTCCCCGATGAGGTTCGCAACCCCGTCGGTTATCACGGATACTTTTCGCACTCAAAAGGACGAAAGGGATATAGTGGTGTCGGGCTCTATTCAAGGACAAAGCCTGATAATGTTGAATATGGTATAGGTATTAAAAAATTTGATGATGAGGGACGTATTATTATTGGACATTTTGGTGATATGGTTGTCCTCAATGTCTATTTTCCTAATGGGGGCGGTGGTCCCGAACGCTTAAAATATAAACTTGAATTCTATGATGCTTTTTTAAAGTACATCGAAGGCTTGCGCAGAAATGGCAAGCAGGTCGTATTCTGTGGAGATGTAAATACTGCACATGAAGAGATCGATCTCGCTCGTCCAAAAGCAAACGAAAATAACACTGGTTTTCTTCCCGAAGAAAGAGCATGGATCGATGAGCTTATCTACTGCGGCTATCATGATACCTTTCGACATTTTTATCCCAGCAAAGAGGAAGTGTATAGTTACTGGGATATGAAGACCGCAGCGCGTGTACGTAATGTCGGTTGGCGTATCGACTATTTTTTTGTCTCCCATGAGCTTCTTCCAAAACTAAAGGCAGCGGGCATAGCAGCAAATATATATGGTTCCGATCACTGCCCCGTCTGGATCGATCTCAAATAAAAAACCGCACCATGATGGTGCGGTCTCTGCCTAGGAAGAAAAGTGCCAAGGAGCTTCTTGGGTCACACGCATGAAACCGCGAGTAACCGTAAGTCGTCTGTATCATCTTTTCAGATTGCTCAACAAGTGATTCGATCTCCTCGGAAAGCCTACTGCCGAAAACATCTTTCATGGTGAGAATGGCCATTGCAAGCGCAATACGACTGGACTCTATGAGTGGTTGCAAAATCTTTTCGCGATTGCACTGTGCTTGACGAATGTGACGAAGAAGTCCCCCCCCCGCTTTTCAAGTGTCGCACTCGTGTCTCACCTTTTTGTCCGCCGAGGTAATCGAGCGTCTGCGTGGCGTAGGCAATGAAGCACGCATCCACGAACATTCCACCTTCGATGCATTTCTGTGCCTCCACTCCTTCTGAATTGCGCTCATGATGTGCTGCAGTACGTAGAGAAAAAAGTTTTCTGGCAAGAGTGTGATGCCGAGTTCTTCACGAATTTCGTTCATCACGCAATTTCACACTGATGCATTCTGGGCATTTGCACCTTTCCTGTCGCTACCCTCAGCATCGTAGTCAGACTGGACCTTTCCGCCACCGAGGACGTAAGCTGCCTTTTGTCGGTAATCGCCAGCGTACATAAACCCTGCGCGGCAGTCGGTCGATGTTCTTTCGTGGACGATGATCACTGTCCGCGCCGATAAGATCACGTACTGGGTATTGTGACCGTTCTTTCCGATTAAGGTCAGCATGTCTGGCCTTGCGGGTGGATCGTCCGGCAATTTTGGCAGAACCCCATTCCACTCGCGTGCAAGTTGATAATATCCGCTCACAACGAACGCTTCCGGTTGGGCACTTTGAGAATCTGCTACATGACAGTTTCCTTTCAAAATGAAGTTAATGAGAAAGAAGCTTTTTATTGCCCCTTTATCTTTACAGTACAGAGCTTTTGTGTTCTGTAAATGTGCGGTGAAGCTCAAAAAAGTTTGAGAGAAAGTTCTATATTTGTAGTTATACTGTTAAAAATATCTTTATTTTACTCGATATTTTTGCCGAATCGCTTCTATCTCTCCCTGCTCTTTCTCATCTTTTTTTTCTTTTCCTGCCTCTCCGAGCTTTTTCAAATTATCTTGGTTACCTGTAGCAAGCTGCTGTACACGCGTAGTCAAATATTCCACGCTGTTTAATAGTGGGTTTTCGAGCACCTCTTCAAAAAGTGCATGAAGAATCCAACCAATCCTTGGACTAGGGCTTTCATTTGTGATCCCCATTATCTTTTGACCATCAAGCTTGAGCATGCCGACTGATATGGGGTCACGCATGGCTTCTTCGATCATAGAATGATATTTTCGTAATCGATACGGTGTTTCCTTTGGTCTGCCCATTCCAATACGATCACACGCACGTACATTCATAAGGTCCCACACCAACTCAGGTCCGACATTAGAAACAATACGACGCACCGCCGAAAGGGTTATTTTTTCAATATCTGAAAAGAATAAATGGTAGCGCACCAGCGTCGAGACATCATGAATGAATTGCTTTGGGAATCGCAGTCGCTCAAGGATCTTTGCAGCCATTCTCCCGCCGACAACATCGTGGCCATAAAACGTCCAGTCACGCTTTTCATCCGACCATTTTCGAGTGGCAGGCTTCCCTATGTCATGTAATAGTGCTGCAATGCGTACATGGAGTGGCCACTTTCGTTCTGCAGAATGCTGCAGTGCACGGAGATTGTGTTCCCATACGTCATAGATATGGTCACCATTCTGTTCGCAGTGGAGGCCCTGTTCAAGCTCAGGAAGAATAAATTTAAGTGTTTTTGTACGCTCAAGCATGATAATCCCTTCCATTGGTCGCTCGGACATGATTATCTTCGAGAACTCATCTCGTAGACGCTCACCCGCGATAGCCTCAAGTCGAGGTGCATAGTTGACGATCGCATCCATTGTTTCCTTTTCAATGGCAAAACCAAGTTCAGCACCAAAGCGAACAGCACGCATGATGCGTAACGCATCCTCGTGAAATCGATCTTCTGGTTTGCCGACTGTGCGGATCAAGTGGCGTGTGATATCTCCCAGCCCGTTATAAGGGTCTACGAGCTCATTTTTTATGACATCAAAAGCGATCGCATTCATAGTAAAGTCGCGGCGCATGAGATCATCGTGGAGATTTCCTGAAAAAGTTACCTCATCAGGGTGGCGAAAATTGCTATAAGTGGTTTCTTTACGATATGGTGTAATCTCTACTACGCGTAATGAAAGTTTTTCAGTATCATCCTCAGAAATTGACTCATTAACCACACCCACTGTTCCATACTCATTTTCATAAAATGTCTTTGGGAATAAGGCGATAATATCCTCCGGTTTCGCATTTGTGGTCACATCCCAATCTTTGGGTGTCGTATTACGGATCATATCGCGAACGCAGCCGCCAACGAGATACGCTTCAAAGTCTGCACTTTGTAAGGTGTTAGTGATGTGGGCGATTTCTTTGGGGACGGTGAAGTGGTGCATGCGGTAAGTATATGATGATTACTAGATATTTACTGTATATTAGTGTTTATAAGTCATTAAATTCTGTATTGGTTTCTTAAAAAATGAAAGGAATTTTACCCTGTAGTCACAAGTCACTAAGCCTTTTGCTGTGAAATACACAGCAAAAGTCAATGAGCTCGCGACTACGCCTCACTACTCGAAAGACTCGGTATAGTTCCTGCCAGCACTAGCGCACAATGTTTTGCGTTGTGAACTTTCACTTGGTCACGGATAATTTTCTTGTCGCAACTCAAAAATTTCCGCGACCCCGCGCCATTGGCACTTCTTGTTTGCAATTCGCTTTGCTCATGCAAACAATGTCGCTCGTCGTTTCGTTCTGCTGAACAAAACATACTCCGTCTCACAAAAGCTAAAAATTAAAAGCAGATTTAATTTTTAGACGCTTTTGTGCTCCCGCCAGGATTCGCCTACTACATCGGCAGGTACTTTTCGGACTCTAGGAATCGTCAACGAAAAGTCTTTCGAATCCTGTCGGAGCAGAAGTAGTTCAGCTCCTCGCGACCCCATCTCGAAGACTCGCTGTGCTCCCGCCAGGATTCGAACCTGGAATAACTGCTTCGAAGGCAGTCGTGATATCCATTTCACTACGAGAGCGTAAGTATAAATATACTCTATATTTTGCCAAAAGCAGAGTTTTAGCTTCGAACCCGCTGTAATGTCACATTAGTTTGCCATTTTGATGGAGATTCGCTAATATGTGACGATATGCGGGCATGGTTTAATGGTAGAACATGACCTTGCCAAGGTTAAGATGGGAGTTCGATTCTCCCTGCCCGCACAAATGCAAAACTCCGCCAATAGGCGGATGTTTTATTTGTGCGGGTAAAAAGTGCCCACCAATTCAGAGTACTTCCAATCTCTAAATTCCTTTACTCAAGAGATTGAGGTCGTTGCGGCACTATTGCGGGAGAATCGAAGCCATTCTTCGCTAATTATGAAGAATTCCTATTTTGAATAAATCGGAAGGTGACAGTCATAATTGCACTTTATTTTTCTAGCTCAACATGAGGTTAAACAAGAAAAGAATGTCGCTGTGCAGGTACGGAGAGATTCTCCCTGCCGCACAATTTTAAAACCGCACTTCAGGCTCATTTTAGTAATTTTAACAGGTGCACACATTTCTGTGGATAAAGCTGTGGATACTGTTTATAAAGGACACAAAGACATAAATATATTGTCCTTTATCCACACTGTACACAGCCTTATCCCCACCTCATGTCATTGATGCATGAATTGTCCTTTATATTATGTTACTACGTAACATAATATCTTAGCTACTTCCTCTTGTTTTACGAATGACATTATGATTAATAATAAATTATGACGTGAAAAATGGTTATTATGATATTATGCAAAAAATGAGCATTCAAACAGAAAAACAGAAAATTGGTCAAATTGGTGAGGATATTGCATCAAAGTTTCTTGTGAAACATGGTTTTGAGGTTATTCAGAGAAATTACAGAAAAGTATTTGGAGAAATTGACATAATTTGCCAAAAAAATTTTAAATTTCATTTTGTTGAAGTTAAAACTGTTTCACGAAAAACACAAATTTCAAATTTCGACTCACATAGACCAGAGGATAATGTAAGTGAAAAAAAGCTTATTAGAATTGGAAGAACAGTTCAATCCTATATATTTGAACATAATTTAAATAATGAGTGGCAATTTGATGTGATTACTGTCTGCTTGGATCATGAATGTAAAACCGCAAATGTGAGTGTAATGAACGATATTATTATCTAAAGTCTTATCGTTTCACGAATAACATTTGCGAAATTCGTGTACATAATCTTAAAATCGTCTAATGTTTCACGAGAAACTAATTTGAAATGTTAATCGAATCTTTCTATGAATTACAAAACTTTCCAAAACGGACATTTTCTTTGAGGATTCTCCTGTTTTTAGTCGTACATCTTTTGGATTTCGCAAGAAGAATCCTCAAAAGGTCTTGCGCTGTGGCTCCCATCAAAGCATGGGTTCCCTTTGGCCACAGCTCGCCTCTCAAAGACAAGAACGGTCATAGTCTGTTTTTTTAATTTAATCTGCATAAGTGAGTTTAGCAATTTAAAGTATCTTAAGTGTTAGTGTTTCACGAATAACGTTAACAGACTTCGTGTAAATATTCCTAAATTCGTCCAATGTTTCACGAGAAACTGATTTGGGACGCTCATTCAACCCTAGGCTTATCATCGTGGTATTAACATCACCAAAAATCCATTTGATGTTGTGCCTTTTAAAGGTAAGCCCTCGACTCTCTAAGGCGCTGAAACCTGATAAGTGAAATGTTATAAGATCACAGCGCGACGGCACCAGATGGGGTTGCGTAAAATTTTAGTAACCAATTATCTGTACCTGCTCTCATAAAAATAAACCGTAAAGAAGTTGCCGTCTAGCTAATCGGGGAGGGTATTAGAAGTAAAAAATTCTTTTTTAGCCCATGTTTGTGCTCTACTTTCTTAGAAAGTGAACAAGACGTAAATTACTTGCATTATATTTAAAATGTGATATAGTATTTAGTATAGATTATTTTATATGCCTGATCAAGAACGAACAACTTTGGTTGAAAAAGCAACAACAATAATAGCGGAGTCACATCTGACAGCTGAAGATAAAAAATTACTTACTGGAAGGGTGCCATTTATGGCTGAAATGATGCTACAAATGTTCGTCCAAGTATGTGAAGAGGATCCTTTTAGCGTAGACGCTATAGTTAAGAATTTAAAAAAGAAGCTTGAGGCGCAAGGTAACTTAGTAAAGTTGCATGAGATCATAAAGCAAGAACGCCGTGAAGTAGAAGATTTGATACTTGCAGGAAATTAACAATCTTTAATTATCTAAACATGGAAGAGAAGCCTAATGATATGAATGTCATGAATAATGAATATATTGGTCAGAGTATTCACGATGCTGATCCGGTAGATTTGCGGGAGCCGGAAATCAAACCTTATGTAGAAGTGCAAGAAGAGAAAATCCCTAAATGGACTGCAGGTGTTGAGGGCTATGGAGGATCACCTCAAAATATCCCACAAAACACTACTTTTGAAATTGTGCCTGCAACAGCAGAATTACAAGAACGCTTAGCAGAAGCTGAGAATCCTAATACTGTGGTATTTTTTAACGAAGCTGTTACCCCAGTGACAATTGCAAAAACAGCCAACATGGGTTTCGATTGGGGAAATCAAGTTGATGCAATTAATCTTCCAAATAGACTTGAGGGCGTTGCTCTGGCTAATCAAGCGGAACTAGAGAAGTATGGGCCAAGCGCTGAAGATATTGCAAAAATTCAAGCTGAGCAAATTGCGTTCAAAAATAAAATGATCGCAAAATATGGAGACAATTGGCCGAAAGAAGCAAAGGAGACGGTAAAGCATTTTGAAATAGCCACAGCATTAGCCTTGGCGGGGTTAGGGGCGATTGGTGGAATGGTGACGCAAGAGGTAAGAGCTGCCGGCGTGAGTGACATTATTACTGAGCAAGTAAAGAAAGCAGAGAATGCTATAGGAGAACAGCAATCTATGGAGAATAACTTCAATCAAACTAAAATTCGGATGGAGGAATCTTACAAGCTTCAACTAGCACAATTTGATGCTTCCGTGGAAAGTTCGATAACTCGGATGAATAATGATACCAATATTACCGAGGTAGAGAAAAATAAACAACTTCAACAATTCACAGCTGAACGAGCCGCTAAGGTGGCTCTACAGAAATCTGCTATGAAAGATTTTAATGACAGCATTGTAAAACAACGCGAGCAGATGAAAAAGGATGTAGCAGCAAGACGAGTTGATGACGCTAAAGGTCTAGTTGGGGATTTTATAAAGGGAGGGCTAGGTAATCTCTTCAAGAGGTAAAACGGTACATTCAACAATATATTGCAACACCTGTATCACGATAGAATACCTCAACCGGTGTTAATCCGCCAAGTCGCTTGCGTGGACGAGTGTTTA
>JAYTUL010000079.1:0-15449 GCA_043744555.1 bacterium
AGATTCTCGACTGCAGCCACCCGTAGGTGTATGGGCCGTGTCGCAGTCCCATCGGTGGAGGTCAGCCTCTCAGCTCTCCTAAACGTCATAGCCTTGGTGGTCTATTACACCGCCAACTAGCTGATATTCCGCAGGCCGTTCCCATAGCGATAAATCTTTCCTCTCGCGAGTGTATCAAGTATTAGTCCATCTTTCGATGGGTTATTCCTGACTACGGGGTACGTTCCTACGTGTTACTACCTCGTCTGCCGGTGACCTCTCATTTGAAGCGCGAAATCTTAAAAATCTTAATTAGATATTCACGTACCAAATGAGAGGCCCCCTCGACTTGCATGCCTTATCCACACCGCCAGCGTTCATCCTGAGCTAGGATCAAACTCTTACAGAAAAACGAAACGAGACAAAAGAAAGCATACTATTTTGTTAGACTCGACTCTTAGTTAGCCTGACAAAATAATCACTGAACATCCGATATGAGTTACTCACTCATGCTGGTGTTCACAACATCTTAATCTCTTAATGAGAAGATGCCGTTCAATTCGTTTCTTAGAAACTTGCAATTTCTTTCATAACACACACTATATAGTTTCTTATTCTTTTTGGTCGGGAACGAGTTCTCACGCTCACCCCTGACAAATAAAAAACGGCTTTTCAAAGACCGATCGTTACCCCCTCCAAATGCTACTTAAAACCTACAGAATGTTGATATTTAAGCACTTCTGAAGAACGTATTGCCCATTATACACAAGGGCAAAAGGAGGTCAAGCCCGAGGGAAAGATTCACAAAGTAAGCAGTAAAATTCTTAAAAAATCGCCGCAATTAAATCATAAATCTCAAGCAAACAAAGGCTTTTATTGGAGTATTCAGACAAAATTTGTTACCCATATCGTTATCTTTGCAAATTTTGAAGCTTAAATAGGCGCAGGTGTGGATAGCATGGGGAAAGTAAAAACCACCTAAGGGTGGTTTTTACGGTAGATTTTGAGTTTTTTTGAAGTGCTATTTCTTACGGTGAGTGCGCATAGCCGTGGCTTCGCGCTTTGATTGCCACTCTTGTATTGCGACAAGCAGGGGTGATGCAATGAATATCGATGAATAGGTTCCTGTAGTGATGCCGATAGCAAGCGTAAGTGCGAAGTTTTTTGTCGTCTCCCCTCCGACGAAGTAGAGCGTAAGGATAACGAGTAGCACAGTAAGTGAGGTATTCACTGAGCGCACGAAGGTCTGCTCGACTGAGTGACCAACCGTGACGTTGAATTCCTTCCACGTGCGAAGCTTGAGATTCTCTCGCGTTCGATCGAAGACAACGATGGTGTCGTGCACAGAGAAGCCGAGGATGGTAAGAATGGCGGTCACAAACAGCACATCTATCTGTACATCAAGAAAATAGTGTCCGAGCATGATGTAGACTCCTGCAGGAATGAGGACGTCATGTAGAAGCGCTACGATAGCGACAAGTCCGTATACCCAAGATGAAATCGGCTGGGAGACATGTCTGAAGGCGAATGCGATATAGAGAACGATAGCAAACATGACGCAGAGTATGGCCCAGATGGCGTTGGTGCGAAGTTCTTTGCCTATTGTGGGGCCGATAGAATTGAAGCGGCGCTCGTCAATTTTTACCGCTCCATTGTCTGATACGGTGGCAATAAGTTGCTGACGCTGTGGCTCTGATAGGCTGTCGGTGCGGATAAGGAAAGCATCTGCGCCAGTTTCCTGTACCTGTGCGTGCCAATTAAGCGGGGCGAGTTTCTGCTTTAGTCCTTCGATATCAGGGCGGCCACTCGGGTACCCTACTTCAAGAATGGATCCTCCCTTGAACTCAATGCCAATATTCCATGGGTAAACAGCCATCGAAAGCAGCGATAGGAATACGATGACTGCTGAGAAGAGGAAGAAGAAATTTTTGTGTTTGATGATAAACATATCGGGGAATTACTTGATGCCTGAACCAAAGATAAAGTGGATCACACGTCCGCGGCCATGAGTGCCAAGGGAGTAGAGGAAAGTACGAGTGACGGTTATAGCAGAGAACATCGAGATCATAACACCGAGCCCGAGCGTGAGCGCGAAGCCCTTCACGAGTGAGGTGCCGAACCAGAAGAGGATGACCGCTGAAATCATTGAAGAGATGTTTGAGTCACGAATAGAAAGCCATGCGCGTGCGAAACCGTCGTGCATTGCGTCTGATATATCCTTGCCTTTCTTGAGCTCCTCTTTCATGCGCTCAAATATGAGGATGTTGGCATCCACAGCCATGCCTATTGAGAGAATGAAGCCCGCAATACCTGCTGCAGTAAGTGTGACAGGGATAAGCTTAAATATTATAAGCATGAGGGCGATGTAGATGGCGAGGGCGATAGTGGCAATAAGTCCCGGTAAGCGGTACCAGAATATAAGGAAGAGTGCGACGATTATTACCCCAAGTAGACCGGCTTTAACGCCTGAATGTAAGGCTTTTTCGCCAAGTGTGGCTCCGACGGTCTGCGTGGAAAGGAGCTCGATGGGCACAGGGAGTGCGCCAGAGTTAAAGCGGCCGACAAGCTCTCGTGCACTTCTAACGTCAAAGCTTCCGGATATCTCTGCGTTGCCATCGAGAATTGCTTCACGGACAACTGGAGTCGAGATCGGTGAACCATCAAGATAGATGGCGACCACCTTGCCGACATTGTCTTTGGTGATAGCGGAAAACATTTCGCGGCCTTCGTCATTAAACGAAAGGAGTATCTTTGGTTCGTTGGTGCGTGAGTCGAATTGAAGTGTCGCTTTCTTGAGGAATGCGCCGGTGAGCTTTGTGGGGATATAGTTAGGGTCAAGCTTAAGAAGTGGGTCACTTAAGAAGATCCGCTGCTTCTCTTCTTCTGTAATACCCTCTTTCTTGAGTGCATCTTGTGCCTTTGTATATGCAGCCTGAATTGCGGTCTTTTCGGAACTATCGGGGCGTGCGGTTTTAAATTCAAGTAGAGGTGTCTGACCGATAAGGTCAACGGCCTTCTTGATGTCAGTGACGCCAGGAAGCTCGACGATAAGTCTCTCAATAGGCTTACCGGAAAGGGCATTCACTTCCTCGGTCTGTACAACAGGCTCAGAAACGCCAAACAGGTTTACGCGGCGCTCAATGACGTCGCGCAGCGCGTCCATGTTGGCCTTTACATCTCCTTTTGCAATCTTCGAGGTGTCTGCTTGGTATGTTAACTGCGTACCGCCCTGAATATCAAGACCGTACTTAAAGGGAAACTTACCGAATACACTTTGCGGGTGACTCTGTCCATTATAAACTCCATAACCTAAGCCTGCTCCTGCAATAAGGAGGATAAGGGCGATAAATCGTTTTCTCCACATAATATGGGGCATTATAGTGCTACTCTATATATATGTAAAGCCTACGTTGATATTGGGTTTTCACACCCCTCATTGTTCAGGCTGGCCAACCAATAAGGCATTATTTACTTGGGTGGTTTTTCATTTGGAGCAACTGGGGACAAAGGCAGTCGCGGCCCAATCAGGAGTGGCCTTTAGTGCTGTGCGACAAGACGAAGCATGTCAAGGCGACGCCTTGATATGGTTCGTAAGCGTAAGGAGTTAATGGGTAACGCTATTTAGAGGCCGGTTCTCGAGAGCACTATTCGCCATCCCATAGCGTATATCCGAGACACATATTTTATCCTACTTGAAAGTCAGAACACCAAGCAGTTCCACCTACAGCGCCGAGAGGAAATGAGACAAACATCGCGCTATGTTCTTTTGCCACCCGAGGACCAGTCACTAATCCAAATAACCGCAAACCCAATACAACCACAAGGAGAGATGCAACTGAAAGAATAATTTTTTTATAACGCATAACTATATTGTATATTACAACCCCGTTCTCGACAGCAGAGTCTTTATAGTTTTGAGTGCGATTTTCAGATCAAGGGTGAAGGAACGGTTCTTTAAATAGTACAGATCGTATGCAAGTTTTTCTTTTGTTTCATCTATGGTTTGTGGCGGTTTATCATGATGAACTTGTGCCCAGCCTGAAAGTCCGGGCTTAATAAGGTGGCGCATATTATAGTATGGGATCTGATCGTTATAGAGTTTTACCAGCTTGGGAAATTCTGGGCGCGGACCGATGAGCGAGAGGTCGCCGCGAAGCACATTCCACAGCTGGGGCAATTCATCTATTCGAGACCTACGCAGAAATGCTCCTATGCGAGTGATGCTCGCTTTGTTTTCCCCCAGTTGCTTCCCATCATCCATAATACTCATTGAGCGAAATTTATATATTTTTATCGCCTGTCCTCCGCGACCGATCCGCTCGGGTATATAGAAAATTGTACCGCTATCATCAAGTTTTATCGCAATGTACACAAGTGGATAAATGATGAGTGATGGAATAAAAAGAACTAAAGCAAGAATTATATCCATTCCCCGCTTCAAGAGATCGTAGCCAAAATGTGCGCGTGAAGAAACATTTTCGAGAAACCAACTGTATCCGATGAGTGACAGCGGAATCTTATCGAAGATATCCTCATAGACACGATACTGATCGACAAATCGGACATGAGAGAAGATAAGATTATATAGCTTGGGAAGTATGGGCGCTACCTTCGCATTCTCGATGTCGATCACGATGAGACTTATGTCTTCGCTATAGATGCGATTCAAAACCTCTTCATTGAAATCGATACCATCGGCCTTGTCGAGGTCAACCCATGTCATAAAACGCATCGGATAAAGAGGATTTTGATTGACCACTTTATACAGCTGGCGCGTCTCATCTCCTGAGCCAATAAGCACCGCGCGCTCCTTCTTGCGCAGACCCAAAAGCGGCACAGTATAAAATCGCCATATCGTAATGAGGTTGAATGAAATGATAAGGTCAAGAAAAAGTGTCGTCTTAGGAGTTATGCCAAAGTATGGGATCAGGTAAAAAAACATAACCGCAATCAAGCTGTTGATAGCTTGTGCATTTAAAATAATTGCAGGGAGTTTAGACTTGAGCACAACCGTATGCGGCTCATAAAGCGATGCAATGTAGTAGACAATCACCCAGACTACAAAAAGGATGGAAAATGGGATAACGTGAGCGGAGAATAATTGTATGTGTCCATCACCAAAATTGCGCAATAAAAGCGTCAACCAAAGGGAAAAATAGAGAAAAATGATATCTCCGAGGAAGATAAAGAATATCTGGGGGGAGGGCATCCTACGCATGTAGAAACGATAACAAAAAGTTTACCCAAAAGGAAGCGACATGTTTTTCTTAGCTGTATTCAGCTTAGAAACAACAGGAGTGCCAGCAAGGCCGACCTGAATTTTAACGACCTTTAGGGAGTATAAAATTGAAAGCGACTTTGTTTGCTTATGAAGCTCAGTGAATTAGCAAACAAGAAGTACCCTCGTGGCATGCACTGGAATTCCTATTCCATGTGCCGACCTAAAATTTAACGACGGTAAGGTGAGGGGTGGGTAAGGGACCCACACCGCAAGACTCATTGAGTGCTTTTGCAAAAAAGACCCAATGAGTGGACAGCTCCTGTAAGGAGTATAAAATTGAAAGTGCACTGGCCGACCTAAAATTCAATGACCAAAGGGAATGTGAATTTGGAAGTGCACTGGAATTCCTATTCCATGTGCCGACCTGAGTTTTGTTCACAAAACTGGAAGTAACCTCGTGTCGTACCTTGTCCGACCTAAGACTTGCTCACAAGTCTGCAACCTCATGTCCGGCTTTGTTGATGGGCAATTTATCACTCATTTTGTTATAGTTAAATACATTCCATGGTGGCAAGCGACAAAAGACTTAAAATTCTCTACCTCATAACGAAGTCGAACTTTGGCGGAGCGCAGCGCTATGTTTACGACCTCGCCACTAGCATGCAAGCCCTTGGCCATGATGTGGTTGTAAGCTTTGGGGGTAATGGCGCACTCGCCACCAAGCTGGTTGAGGCTAACATCCGCACTGTGCCAATACCCTTACTTGTGCGGGACGTGAGCCCCGCAAACGACGTTCGAACTTTCTTTCGTTTACTCGACCTATATGCCGAAGAATCACCTGACGTTGTACATTTGAATAGTTCAAAAATGGGAGGACTTGGAGCCCTTGCGGCACGGGTGTATAACGCATGGGTATGGACGCGAAGTATTTTAGGAAAAGAGGGCAAACAAATGCGCATCATCTTCACCGGTCACGGTTGGTCATTCAATGAAGAGCGGCCTGACTGGCAGCGCTTTCTTATCGGGTGCGCACACTGGCTCAACATACAGCTCACGCATAAGACTATTGCGGTCTCTCGCAAAACACGAGAACAAATAAGCAGACTGCCGCTCATCGGACACAAACTTGTCGTCGTCTACAATGGAGTCGGCGAGATAGCTATACTTCCAAAAGATGAGGCGATACAAAGAATATTTGGCACAAAAAAGGATGAGTGGATTACAACCAGCCCCCTCATCATTGGCACACTCGCCGAACTTCACAAAAACAAAGGTCTTGCATACGCGATTGAGGGCTTAGCGATTCTCAAGAAACAGACACAGGCTCCGTTCGTATTTGTAGTCCTCGGCGATGGTGAGGAGCGCACTCACCTTGACGCAGTCGTGACCCGACTTGAGCTAACGCATGTAGTATATCTTGCGGGATATAAGGAAGGTGGCGTCGAACTGCTTTCGGCATTTGATATTTTTTTGCTTCCGTCAATTACCGAAGCATTCCCTTATGCGATACTTGAGGCTGGTAACGTCGGACTGCCCGTCATTGCTACTTCTGTGGGTGGCGTACCTGAGGTCATCGATGACATGCAGTCAGGGATACTTATCCAATCTAAAAATCCGGGTGAGGTAGCGCGCGCGATAGCGTACATGATAGAACATCCTGAACGTCGAACGCAGTTTGGTGTTGCCATAAAAGAACGCATTCGCGGTCGCTTTGACCTAGAGACAATGCTCAAAGAAACACTTGCGGTATATCGGGGCACAAACTGACTTTAATATTTACTACCTTCTCATTGCTAGTTTATGGTGATGTCTGCGATCAATACCCCATCGGTACCACTCATGAGCACTTCTCCATTTGGATCAATAATACTTGAGATACCTCCCTTTGAAGCGCGCAACACATACGAATGCGATTCGAGTGCACGCATACGTGCCATCTGATGATGCACCTTGGGCGCAGTATTACCCGAAAACACACTGTCATTTGAAGGCGAAAGTATTAGGGAATGGTGGGGTAAAAGAAGTGACGTATCGATTATTTCTGAGCATAAGAGCCCACCTGTCTCGAGACCAAGGAGAGAGATGGATTGCTCTTTTTTTCCTACCAGGAATCGCTCTGGGAGCCAGAGTGATATGCCGAATGGTACATACTCCGTAAATGGTACGAGTTTTCGTTTGTGATAATAATGAACCGGAATGCCGTACTTATAATAAACAATTGAGTTGTACCATGAGTGCTCACTTCCAACAGTATGTAGCCCAACAGCCACTACTGTTTTGGGGTAGAGAGCAAGCAGTGTCAGAAGATCAGCATAATGTTCGGCTCGATCTGGGAACTGAATCAGGCTATTTTGCACAAGAGTTGCATCTGTCTCATTCAATTCAAAATATGGAAAAACGTTCTCGGGGAGAACGATGAGGTCTGGTTCACTCGCGAATGCAAGCTGTAATTTAGTACGATAATCACGATATGCTTTTTCGCTAATACTCTCATCGGTGGGTATCTGAGATGCTATGACCGCAACTCTTAAGTTCTTTCCTCCAGCATGAATGAGTGAGCGAGAAAGTCCGAACATAAGGGCACAAAGAAAAAGACCGACAAAAAGAAAAAAACCCGCGTAGTGTTTCGGATCGTCCCATATTATTAAGAAAGCACTCCGCACGCGCAGATGAAATGCCCCAGAGCGAGCAGAGATAAGCTCAACCACATCAAGTATGGCAAGGTTCGCAAGTACAATAAGAAACGAGAGCAGGTATACTCCCCCTATTACATGCGGTATCTCAAGTGAAGCAACATGCTTTAGGTACTGTGTATCGATTAGCGTATACCCCAACATGCCGTAGCTAAAACCAAACAAGGCGATAGTTGAACGGAAATACTCGACAAGAATCCACAAGAGGGCGACAAACAGCGCGCCGCAGTTTCTACTCCGCAAAAAACGTACCACGAGCATGAGCGGGATGAAGAACGAGCCTGTAAGTGTTACTATAGTTCCGACCGAGAACGCATACATTACATGCTTTCCTGTCTCCCCGAAGACTTCAGATGTTCCGCCCCACCACCATCCCGTAAAGTTCGAGAGAGGATATATCATCGCCATCGCATATATCAACCAGAAAATGATAGTCCCCCCTGCAATGCGTGATGGTGTCTGAGTAGTGTTCGACGCAAAGGCAAAAAGGGGAACAAGTGCGACCCACACCAGGGGCCATCCTCCCACATAAGGAAGAGTTAGTGAAAGAAGAACGCCCGATAGTAGTGGGAACCAAAGTGAGGTTTGGTATAGTCTCATAACTCCATTATACCCCATCGAATTATCTCAAACTCTAATATTTTTTATTCAGTTGCAAAGACTCGTCTGGGACACAGAATACCGCGCGCAGTATCGTAGCGGCTGTATGAGCGACCTAAATTTTAATGACCAAAGGGTGAGGTGTTGGCAAGGGACCCAGAGCGCAAGACTCATTGAGGGCTTTTGTAAAAAGACCCAATGAGTGGACAGCTCCTGTAAGGAGTAAAAATTGAAAGCGACTTTGGTTGCTTATGAAGCTCAGTGAATTAGCAAACAAGAAGTACCCTCGTGGCATGCACTGGAATTCCTATTCCATGGGCCGACCTAAATTTCTTAGCGATACCCCGCTTCAGAAATTAGGAGTGCCTATAGGCCGATACAGCTCTACGATCGAGGACAAAGACAACAAGGAGGTCGCTCAAAACGGGCGTTAAATCCCGAGGAATTCATTCTTCATGCGTTCAGGGTGTGACACTCTCGAGTATCTGCGCATTCCCATAAGAATACCTAGACCCGCGAACTCAGTCATCAAATGTGAACCGCCGTAGCTCATGAACGGTAGCGTCTGTCCAGTGACAGGCAGTAGTCCCATGTTCATGCCGACGTGAATACAAAGCTGAGTCATGAAAAATATTGCTAGTCCAAGTGCATATAGGATCTCAAAATTAGTCGCCCCGAGCATGGCCGCCGCGAGTATCCTCCAAATGATTACCCCATAGCATAAGAGCAGTAGTAGTACGCCCATGAATCCCCATTCTTCAGCGAACGAGGCGAAGATAAAGTCTGTCTGGTATTCTGGAAGGAATTTGAGTCGAGATTGTGTCCCATATCCGATACCCTTGCCCAAGAGCCCACCGGAACCCACCGCAACCGTTGATTGATAGGCATTATATCCCGCTCCGCGTATATCAGTGAGTGGATGCAAGAAAGTCTTAATGCGGGTCTTTTGATAGGGATGAAGCACTGACGACCATAGCACCACAAATGCAATGGCACCAATCCCAAAGACGATGAGTAAATGCTTTTTGGAAATACCTGTAACAATGGTCATGCCAAACCATATGGCAAATAATATGATCGCAGAACCGAAGTCAGGCTGGACCAGCACGAGTATGAATGGAATGAGCGTATAAAGCCCCGAAACAATGATGTGCTTAAAGTGTGCTATCTCGATGTGTCTGCGCGAAAAGTACTTTGCCAACATAAGGATAAGAACAAGCTTCATGGGGTCTGCGGGTTGTATGGCAAATAATCCGAGGTTGAACCATCCGCGTGCTCCCTTGAACACACTTCCAACCAAAAAAAGGAGTACCAGAGAAGAACATAAAAAGAGAAACAACCCAAGAATGACGTTGGTCTTACGCAGCGCACGTATGTCGACGAGTGAGAGTGCAAAAAGTACCATGAACGCAAGTGGTATCCAGAATAATTGTTTCTCGAAATAATTATTCACACCCACGAATGCGTACATCGAGACCAGTCCGGCAGAAAGGATCGGCAGCGTTGCGGCGACCAGTATCCAATCAATGTGCCTGAGGTGACGGAACCACGTCATTGACTCTGGGGATTATTTCGATAACGGAAGGATTTTTCTTGCATATTGCGGTAGCTATCTGCTGATATATCGTTGCGAGTTCTGAGCCGGACACTGCGGGGTAATAATACTCTGGGCTGGTGGCAAGCGAAGTCATGAGATTGGTATTCACATCAGAACCAAGGCCTATGGTGTAGAGTGCTATATTATCCTTTTTTGCCTCATTCGCAATCTGTAGCGCATATTGTGAAGCGTATTCTTCGCTCCCTTTACCGGCAGAATCAAGCGGGCGATTGGGTATACCGTCAGTCAAAAGAATGACAATTGGTCGCGCATCTGTATTGTGTCGCAAGGTCGAAAGCTCATCTATGGAACGACGAATTGCATCAGCAATGTTCGTGAACTGAAGCCCATCCGTATGAATGACCGCTCGCTCTACCGCTCGGCTCAAACGTTCGACATTACCCGTGAGTGGTTGGTCTATGGGATTTGTCGCTTCATTTGCAAATGACACAAATGCGCCTTGGTCATGAGAATTCAATTTTTTAAAGAAGGCTTCTGCTGCAAGTTTTGCTTGCCCTATCTTGTCTTCGTCATGCATACTTCCCGAACGGTCGACAGCGAGCACGACGTCCACAGGAGTATCACACTGCTCAGTTTCTGCCGCATAACTAAATCCCCCCGGCCATGTAAAGATAAGCTTTTCATCCCCTCTGGCGGTGAGCTTATCTACCTTGGTCGCAGATACACCTATGGGATTGTTCTTGCTGTCGTAGATAACGGCTGAAACATCGATGTTGCGGTAAATATCTGGCGTCTCATTGTGTATGAGCGCAGTCAGGCGAGGCGTGCGGTCGGCGCTCGATAGCTGCTTTTCAGAAATAGTGAAAAGCGGAGGCGACTTTGGGGTTGTCACCCAAGAAAAATCAGGATGGATTTCGACACTTCCGGTCTTTGCGACATTCTCCCCTGTAATCATATTGCCAGCAAAAACAATGAAACGCTCGCTCGGGCGTGCAAAATCTACGCCTTCTTTAGTGGCAATCACATTACCATTCGCATCGTAGAGGGTAGCGGTGTATATGAACTTTTGCGTACCAACATCGAAGTTGGGGTTTTCTACATATGCCACGACGTCGTACGAACCTGTGCGGATGGGGAAAACTTTCGTCCAGAGAATATTGAGATCCTTAGCTCCACCCTTACACAAGAGTGCACATGGGTTACCGCAATCAACACCCTGCTCGCCTTGATTCTGCTTGCCGTCGAAGCATGTAGGTATCTCTCGGTGGGTCAGCCAATACGGAAAAACGACCAAAAGGAGAAACGCGACAATAAGGAGACCGACGATGATGATTCTTCTGCGTAATGCCCACATATCCTAGTATGATAACAAAAAACGAAACGATTCACCATTGCGCCTTAAACATTAAGCCGTTGACAACAGACTCATCAGGGAGTATTCAGAGATAAGAGCTTTTTTGGAAGAAACTCATGTTCATGAATATTTGCAAGGCTGCGTTACTTTGCATCCTACTTGCAACAAGCCAAGTGCACGTTGGTGAGTCAGGCGGCTCAAGGGTATCGAACTGACCATCAGTGTGATGCAGAATTAGAGCGCATCATGCGCCTCTTGATCGATGTTATTTGGAATACGTATCATGACGATGCCATGCGCAACCGCCTCGCGCCCGAGCCTCGCCTCTGATGCGTCGAACATCATGAACAATAAAAACCAAAACACTCAGGATACTGTTTTTTTGAACCCATTTGAATGGGGCTAATTGTGACCCTAGTCTAGGGTACATCTATACCTACTGCGCAGAAATATCTTTTACTTCCGGCCTTACGATGCCTCTATAATCCTCTGCATACATTGCTATCGATACACTGCGGTCTCCTGCGTTGAATATGATCTTTTCATTATCAAATATATGAATATCCGCAAATACAGGTAAGTCAAATAAATTACCGAAAGGCGGTACTCCTCCGGGAAGTATTCCGAGTGTGATATTTGCGACCTCATCGGGTGTTGCAAATCGGACATCACTATATCCCGTTTCATTTTTGATCTTGTGCTTATCGAATTGCTTATCTCCCGGCACGACGACCATAAAGAAGCATTTTTCTTCGCGCGGGCGCTTGCCTTTGACGATGAGCGATTTCGTTCCTTGTCTTATCGAATATTCAGGACGCAGCTTTGCAGCTTCCTCGCTTGTCCGCACAGGCTCGTGCAGAAAGCGTTCATACCAGAAGCTTCGATCTTTAAGAATATTCTCTATGGTGCCAGCAATTGGATGGATATCGGACATACAGGCAAGACGCTATGTGAGCTATTCACCAAATATTACTTCATCACGTGTAATGTTCCCCACTGACCCATAGCACGGTGGTTCGGCAAAGAGCAGTAGTACACGAAATCGCCCACCTTATCAGCAGTGAAGTCGATCACCACTTCTTTGCTTGGTGGAGTTTCCTGTTTGATTCCCAATTCATCGATAACGAAGTTGTGCACACCCTTGGTGTTTGTCACTTTGATACGTACCCTATCGCCCTGCTTTACATTGATATCCTTGAGTGAGAAGTGTGTACTTGGCTTACCGTCTGTCATTTCAAAATATGAGGTCATTGAAAATTCTTTAACAGCAGCCGTTGTGGTGGAAGTTACTGGCGTTGTCGAATAGGCAGGAGAAACAGCGACAGGATCATGTACGCTAACAGTTGCTGGCTTTTTCATGTCTTCATTTTCCATGCTGCTTTTCGACACAACGACACCGAGCAAAATGAGTGCAGCTACCCCAAGACAGATCATAAGATTTTTTGTGTTCATAAAAAGTCAGTAAATTATAATTATCTTAATCATCCTATCATCCTTTAGGAAGTCAAAATAGTATATTTGAAAATATATATAATTGCATAAAAATGCCCCAAGATATATGGGGCGAATTTTGCATTATGGTTCTATCGTCACGAGGGCGTATCGAATTTTTTCATAATAGTCAGATGAGTAATTACCGCCATCGTCGGAACCGAGGTATTTACCCGTATGGAAAGTATTCTCGCAGGCTGCACTATAGCCGAGTGAGTGTGCAAGGGTGACCATCGCTTCCATGGCGAGAAGACTCAACGTTTCTGTGGCGATGACGAGCTTATCTAGTAACAACACCCCACGTTCTGTCTTGTACTTCTTAATTACATTAGACAGTTCACATGTCATGTCAGCTTGTTTAATAAAAGCATATCCAGGACTACCGAATTTGCTGTACGTCTCTTGTTCAAGTGAAATGTAGAGATGATCGTTCATTACAGGCTCCTATTGTGAGAAAAAAGAATAACTGTATGAAATATACTCCTGCATCTATGCATAGATATATAGCTATATGTAGCACTAAAATTGACTATATGGATATACTTATGACAATATAGGTAAATGCACTGTCCACACTGCAACAATCAGCATACGAACGTCTCGAACACTCGCTCTACCGAACAAGGAAAAAGTATCTGGCGAAGAAGAGTGTGCAAGAAATGTAAGAAATTGTTTTCTACATACGAAAAATTTTCTTTGGATTATATTACACTCAAGAAGCGTAATGGTAAAAAGGTTCGCTATGTGCGAGACAAACTCTTTGCCTCTATTTATGATGCATTTTCAGGAGGTAAGCACGTAGACTATGGTGACGCAGCGATGCTTGCAAAAGAAACAGTGGACGCGATCGAGGCGCACATCATACGTGCACAAAGTAAATTCATAGCCACTCACGACTTAATTGACCTTGTCACTGACATCCTTGAAAAAAGTGACCTCGGCGCGTGTTATCGCTACGCCTCATTCTCTTCCTACCGAGGAATAAAGTTTGGCGTGTCGAAGTAAAGAAAAAACCCATCGTAATGGGCATTTGAAATGCGTAAAACGGGGGAATGCATTCCCTTTGCGGACATGACTGGAGTTGAGCCAGCGAGGTCAATTGATGCGGGTGCCCACATTAAAAGCGCTGTACCAGATCTGAGCTACATGCCGGCAAAGAAAACAGTAATCATTTGTTTTTATTTTCGATGTAATTCAATTTTTTTCGAAAAAAATGCTTGAGAAGGTGTACGTATGGTACTGCTTTCAAGCTTTTTTTGATGAAAAAATTTGAAGAACGCGAAAATTAAAATAAATTTGAACGCTTTGTATTGGCGGCTACCTACTTTCCCCAATGTGTGTCAAGTATCATCGGCGCAACCGCATTTCACTTCCGGGTTCGGAATGGGACCGGGTGGTTCCACGACGCTAAGCCACCAAAACAAAAAGTTCAAATTCAATTCATGAGCTTCATAGAAAGGGCGAGTTATCGCCCGACATATATCTATTGGCAGAGCCAGCTGGATTCGAACCAGAGACCTCTCGGATTGGTGCCCAAGTGTTCTTCGTAAGCCTAGGACTTACACCACTGAACTACAGCTCTCCAATAGATACATGCAGAGAAATTTCTCTATGAAACTCACAAATTACTCAGGATCTCTCGTACTCTTTTGTGATTATTTTAGATGCAATACGAATTTTTTAAGTTGGAAATGTTTGGGGAGTTGGGCCTAATGCCCTACTCCCAAACTTTTCAACGAAGAAAAATTTGTAGTGCGCTAAAATTAGCATAAAAGTTTCAAAAGGTATGATCATCGAACAACAATTTTACATCAACAAAACTATGTTGCAATTGATTTTTCTTCGAACCCTCTAACACCTCCCGAAGGCATTAGATAGCGAAAATCCCATTTACTTGGTTGCAATTTCATATTTTTTAAATCGGAAATGTTTGAGCTGCTGGGCAAAAGCCCTGCTGCCAAACTTTTCGATGCAAAAAAATTTGAAGTGCGCCAAGAAAATTGATTTTCTGGGTTCCCAATAGTGTCGACAAATTAGTACATCTCGGCTGAACACATTACTGTGCGTACACCTAATGCCTATCACCAGATCATCTCTCTGGAGTCTTAACGATTCCTTATCTTAGAGTTGGTTTCCCGCTTAGATGCTTTCAGCGGTTATCCATTCCCGACATAGCTACCCAGCGGGTGCCTTTGGCAAGACAGCTGGTAGACCAGAGGTCAGTTCACTCCGGTCCTCTCGTACTAGGAGCAAATCTCTTCAAGAATCAACGCCTGCAGCAGATAGGAGACCGACCTGTCTCACGACGGTCTGAACCCAGCTCACGTATCTTTTTAATTGGCGAACAGCCAAACCCTTGGGACCTTCTCCAGCCCCAGGATAAGATGAGCCGACATCGCAATGTCGTATTTGTCTTCTATTACTAGAAGGATCGGACTATATCTTCTTCTTTTCGATCAAGAAAAGAGTTGGCGTATTAGTCATGATCTTCTGCTATGATCACGACTCCATCACTAAATGTGATAAGTCTCTACAGGGTTATCTCTATAATTG
>JAYTUL010000080.1:0-15338 GCA_043744555.1 bacterium
ACCTCGCCGCATCTAAAAAGAAGTAATCACAATAAATATTATGTCAGACCCTAAATGTAAAGTATGTCGTCGCGCAGGAGAAAAACTCTTCCTCAAAGGAGAGAAGTGTTTCACTCCTAAGTGTACGTTCGAAAAGCGCCCAACTCCTCCTGGAAAGCCACAGAATGAGCGCAAGCACCGCAGCATGGTAACAGAATACGGTGTGCAACTTAAAGAGAAGCAGAAGATTCGCAATGTCTACGGTCTTTCAGAGAAGCAGTTCGCTCGCTACGTGAAGGAAGCCACGGAAGAGAAGGGAGGCAATCCTGTTGATCACTTGTTTGAGAAGCTCGAACGTCGTCTTGATAATGTCGTATACCGACTTGGATTCGCACACTCACGAACACAGGCACGTCAGATGGTAGGACACGGACACTTTGTAGTAGGCAAACACAAGCTCACCATTCCATCTTACAAGGTAAAGAGCGAAGACATAATCACTGTTCGCGAGGGCAGCAAGTCATCACCACTCTTCCAGACCGGCAAAGAAAAGATGGCAAAACACAATACTCCCAACTGGCTCCTCTCAGATCCGACCAAGCTCACCGCAACTGTAAAGGGAACACCTAAGTTCGACAAGAACGAAATGGGATTCAACTTCCAATCAGTCATAGAGTTCTATAGTCGTTAGTATCGTCCGTGCTATAATAAAAAAGTTTTCTTAAATTTTATCTCGTTACTAAGCCATAATTAGAATCATCATGCTTGACCATAACGTCGCACTGCCATCCAAACCAAAGCCTGTCCGTGAGGAGGGTTTTATGGGTGTCTACGAAATCGAAGGTCTTTATCCTGGCTACGGGCACACGCTCGGCAATTCATTGCGCCGTATCATACTTTCGTCACTTCCTGGTGCTGCTATTACACAGATCAAGATAGATGGTGTACTCCATGAATTTTCCACAATCGAGGGCGTCAAAGAGGATGTTATTTCTATCATCCTTAACCTCAAGAAGGTTCGCTTTAAGATGACAAGCGAGGACCCAGAGACTGTTACACTTTCAATAAAGGGCGCAAAGCAGGTCACTGCAGCTGATATCACTTCAGGGGGTCAGGTAGAAATACTTAACCCTGAGCAGTATATCTGTGAGGTAACAGACAAGAACGCAACACTTCACGCTGAGATACGCATCGAGATGGGACTAGGATACCTTCCTAAGGAAGCAATTCAAAAGGAGAAGGTTGAGATCGGTATGATTGCACTCGACGCAGCCTTCACTCCTATCCGCCGCGTGAACTACGAGGTAGAGAGCATGCGTGTAGGTGACCGAACAGACTACAACCGCTTGAAGATCACGATTGAGACAGACGGTACACTCGCACCTCGCACCGCACTTGAGTCTGCTATTGAGGTTATGATCCACCAGCTCAAGGCTATCGTTGGATTTAAGGAAGAAGAGCTCATCCACGAGGAGATGCCAGCCCCAGTAACAGTTGCAGAGGGTGAGGCAACCGAAGAGGGGGGAGAAATGGATACAGAATTCCTAAAGACCCGCATCGACAGTCTCGACCTTTCAGCTCGCACCCAGAACGCTCTCACTAGTGCAAATATCCGTACTGTAGGAGGACTTGTTCGCAAAAAGGAAGAAGATCTTTTAGAGATCGACGGCCTTGGCGAGAAGGGAGTTCAGGAGATCAAGAGAGCATTATCGAACTTCGGCGTAACCCTCAAGCAGTAAAACATCCAATTTTTGCGTATTACTTGACTTTCCTGCGGTAGGTTCGGAAGCAGTATCACTCATACAGCTTCTCGAACACTCCCTTAGTCCAAGTCTTCGTACTACATCAAAAATTGAACGTTTTTACAGAAGCTGTTAGACAAATTTGCTTTTCCAGAAGAAATCTAGTAAAACAATACACACCATGAGACATCACAACAAAAACAAAAAATTCGGTAGACAAGCTGGAGAGCGTGAGGCTCTGTTGCGATCACTTACGGTGTCCCTTATTGAACACGGAAAAATCACCACTTCAGTGACCAAAGCAAAGTCACTTCGCCCAATGATCGAAAAGATGATCACCAAGGCTCGTGAGGCAAGTATTGCAGATGTGAGAATCATTAAGGCAAAACTTGGAAACAATGGAACAGCCACAGAGAAGTTGGTGAAGGAAATAGCACCCAAGTATGTCGGACGCAACGGTGGCTACACACGTATCACAAAGCTCGGTATGCGTAGTGGTTTAGGAGATGCAAGCCCTATGGCAGTTATTGAATTTGTATAATACACCTATCATGAACACTGAACACACAATTGATGCGAAGGGACAAGCTCTAGGACGCGTAGCAAGCGAAGCTGCGAAGATACTCCTCGGCAAGAACACCACTACAGTGAAGAAGAACGCCGTAGCAGACGTCACTGTACGCATCATAAACGCTAGCGGCCTTGAAATTGCTGACAAGAAGATGATCCAGAAGACCTATCACAGCCACAGCGGATATCCAGGATCTGATCGAGCACACAAACTGAAAGACATCATAGCCAAGAAGGGCCATGAGGAGGCCTTGAAGCGTGCCGTAAAAGGAATGATCCCTGGTAACACCCTCCGCGATAAGCGTATGCAAAATTTAGTAATTGAAGGGTAATACCGGCTAATCCCGATAATATGACAACAGTAACAACTGCAAAAACAAAAACCGTTAAACCAAAAGCCGCAAAGGTCGCATTCGAATACATCGAGGGAATAGGCCGCCGCAAGACCGCCGTTGCTCGTGTGCGCGCTGCACAGGCCGCAAAGGCACACTACACCGTCAATGGTAAGACTGTTGAAGAATATTTTCCTACCGCAGGACTTCGCGCAATTGTCACTTCACCGCTTACGCGCGAAGGTTTTCCCGGAAAATACACAGTATCTGCAAAGGTAAGTGGGGGTGGTATTCACGCTCAGGCAGAAGCTATCCGCCACGGCCTCTCCCGCATCCTCGTTGAAGAAGATGCTACACAGAAGGGTGAGCTCAAGAAGCTTGGATTTCTCAAGCGCGACTCACGCAAGAAGGAGCGTAAGCACCCAGGACTCAAAAAAGCTCGCAAGGCTTCGCAGTGGTCAAAGCGTTAAAAAAGCAAACTGCTTTGCTTTTTTAACCGCTTTGACGGCTGGAGCGATGTTGCGCGAGCACGCGCAACCGCGAGGCGGGGTCGCGACCGAACATGAGCGACGGCGAATGTTCGAGTTGTGACCAAAACGCTAAAGATATATCTCTCTCTGCGATATATTGATGTTAAAAATTTATTTTATAAATTGATGTTTTTTGATATACTCAACACATATGGACGAAACACAAACTAACGATGGCTCAAATAGGAAAGATTACACCCTTGGTGGTGGGGTAGACATTGTCCGCGACAACGATGATGTTGACGATATTCAAATTGAATCGTATAATGATGATGTTGCAGGTGAAGGAGGGGAGATGACATCGCAAGATCATATCAAGCTCTTAAAGCAAAAGCTTCGCGAAGTCACACAAGAGAAGCAAGAATACCTCGATGGATGGCAGAGACTCAAAGCTGATTTTGTTAATTTCAAGAAAAGAGAAGAAGAGGGTAAAGAGGAGTTCATTAAATTCGCTAGAGAAAATCTTATCGCCGACCTACTCCCCGTCCTCGAAAGCTTCCAAATGGCATTTGCCAACAAAGAGGCATGGGGCAATGTCGACCCCGCATGGAGAACCGGCGTAGAATATATCCACACTCAACTTTCGCAAGTACTAGAAGGTCATGGGCTTACAGTTGAGGATCCTATTGCAAAAGACTTTGATCCGAGAGAGCAAGAGTCGATAGGAATAGTACACACTTCTGATCCCGCACTTCATCATAAGATAGCTGAAGTGGTACAGAGCGGATACCGATTAAGCGGCAAACTCATTCGCTCCGCCAAAGTAAAGATATATGGCGATGAAGCTGATGCAACCAAAAGCTCGTCATCGTAGTAACAAGTAGCTAAGAGAGAATGAGAGAATTGTGCGAAACTTCCCAAAAATTTTATATTATCAGTACGTTAGTCAATAATTATAAGACCTTCGTAATTGGATGCAGTGCGAAGTCCTGGACTTAAGCGGTGTTTGAGAAGCTGTAGTAATCTACAGATTCCAGACCCACCGAAGGAAGGACGAGTAGTGCGCCAAGTGCGATGGTCGCAAAACGTATATGTCAAAAATATTAGGTATAGATCTAGGTACAACAAATTCAGCAATGGCTATCATTGAGGGCGGAGAGCCTCGCATCATTGAGAATGCAGAAGGTGCACGTACGACCCCGTCTATAATTGCGGTCGCTAAAACTGGCGAGCGTGTCGTCGGTCTTTCTGCAAAGCGCCAAGCCGTCACCAATCCAAAGAATACGGTCTATCAAATAAAGCGATTCATCGGTCATAATTTCGAGGAAGATATGATTCAGAAGGACAGAGGTATTGTTCCATTTGAGATGCGCAAGTCCGAGAACGGTGGAATCGAGGTACAGATGGGGGACAAGTGGTACCGCCCAGAAGAGGTCTCTGCCATGATACTTCAGAAGCTCAAGGCTGACGCTGAGGCAAAGCTTGGGGAGCCAATAACCGAAGCGGTCATTACCGTGCCCGCGTACTTCAACGACTCACAGCGCCAAGCAACAAAAGATGCAGGTAAAATTGCCGGCCTCGATGTAAAGCGCATCATCAATGAACCAACCGCCGCAGCGCTTGCATACGGATTCAACAAAAAGAAGAATGAAAAGATCGTTGTCTTCGACTTCGGAGGTGGTACATTTGATATTTCTGTACTCGAGGTAGGTGACGATGTCATCGAGGTCAAATCAACCGATGGTGACTCACATCTCGGAGGAAAGGATATCGACCAGAAGATCATAAACTGGCTCGCCGAAGAATTTAAAAAGGATTCAGGCATAGATGTCCGCAACGACACGCTCGCGAAGCAGCGTCTCGACGAAGCGGCTGAGAAAGCGAAGATCGAACTCTCAAGCGCAATGGAGTCAGAGATCAATCTGCCTTTTATTACCTCAGACGCTACCGGACCAAAGCATCTCGTTATAAGGATGACCCGCGCCAAGCTCGAAGAGCTTACTCAGGAATTCATCGACGCATCGATCGAGATATCAAAGCGCGCCATGGCAGCATCACCATTTCAGCTTTCAGAAATTAACGAGGTGATTCTTGTGGGGGGCCAGACGCGCATGCCTCTACTCCAGAAGGCCGTTGAGACGTACTTCGGACGCAAACCCAACATGACCGTGAATCCTGATGAGGTTGTTGCTATTGGAGCCGCTATTCAGGGTGGAATCCTTCAGGGAGATGTGAAAGATATCCTTCTGCTCGATGTTATCCCACTTTCGCTTGGTATCGAGACCATGGGAGGTGTTGCAACACACCTTATCGAAAAGAATACGACAATTCCCGCATCTCGTTCTCAGACATTCTCTACTGCAGCCGACAATCAGACTTCAGTCGAGGTACATGTCGTTCAAGGTGAACGCCCACTTGCTTCTAATAACAAATCTCTCGGTAAGTTCATGCTCGATGGAATTCCACCAGCACCTCGTGGAATGCCACAAGTGGAAGTAACATTCGATGTGGATGCTAACGGCATTTTGAATGTAAAGGCGAAAGACAAAACTTCAGGCAAGGAGCAGTCTATACGTATCGAAGCCCGATCATCACTTTCGAAAGACGACATCGAACGCATGAAGAATGAGGCAGAACTACACGCTGATGAGGACAAGAAGAAGCAGGAGGAGATCGAGGTCAAGAACATGTCAGAGAGTCTCATCTATACCGCGGAGAAAGCACTCAAGGATAATGGCGACAAGATCCCCGCTGATATCAAGACTGATGTCGAAACAAAGATCACTGAACTCAAGGCCGTTAAAGATGGCACAGACATAGAAGCTACAAAAAAAGCGACAGAGGTACTTTCAGATCACATGCAAAAAATCGGAGAAGCAATGGCCCAAGCACAGAGTAAAGCTGAGGCTAGTACAACGCCTCCAAATGGAGCCACACCACCCGAAGGTGATGTGCCACCCGCCACACCCCCCGAAGGGACGGTGCATGATGTGTAGAAAAACACCGAGCGAAGCAAGAAAGTTTTTCTTATCTCAAATATTTTCCAGAAAAAATATTTGAGGCAAAGTCTAATATGTTAAAATAAAAAAAAAGCCCCGCGTTTTGAGGGGGCTTTTTGATGTAAGCAATATTTAAAATCTACAGGTCTTTGAAGATTGGATTTACGGACACCAATTCCTTAACGCCTGACGGAGTGGCAGTAATGTGCCGTACTCCCTGCTTCATTGCTGTGGACGGAATCGGTAGTTCCGGTAAATAAACACAGCCTCTTTCATGGGTAACACCATATTGTGAGCACATTGACGCATGCTCCGTGTGATTTGCTGGGTCGATACGAATGAATTCCAACACTTCTCCCGGGAATGCTGATTGAAGTGCGGCAAGCTCTTCGGGAGATAGCTGTGAAGCTTCGCGACGGAGCACTAGGATAGGAGTTTTTTTCATACATACCTTTGCGTTAGGGGGAACGAACCTTATGCACCATAGCATTTACCATGTCTATTGTCAATTTTCATGAAGGTGCTATAATGCAAAGCTATGGCAAAGGACTTTTACGAAACACTTGGAGTTGAGCGCAAGGCAACTAAAGATGAGATCAAAAAAGCTTTTCACAAGCTTGCTCATAAATACCATCCCGATAAAGGTGGAGGCGATGACTCTAAATTTAAAGAAGTAAACGAGGCATACCAAACGCTTTCAGATGAGAAGAAACGCCGTGAATACGATACCTATGGCCACACCTTTAACGGTGCAGGACCACAGCCTGGTTATGGAGGCGGCTTTGAGGGATTCAATGGCGCAGGTGGATTTGATGGAGTTGACCTCGGTGATATTTTCAATGACTTCTTTGGAGGTGGATTCGCAACAAACAGCGCCGGAAGCAGGGTTGAGCGAGGAAGCGATATATCTATAGATATTGAGATCTCATTTGAGGAGAGTGTCTTCGGTACTCAAAGAAAAGTAGTCCTCGGCAAAACTTCTACATGTGATATCTGTAGTGGCACGGGTGCAAAAGTGGGCACGAAGATGAAAAAATGCGTGACTTGCAATGGCAAAGGCAAGCTAAATGAAGTACGCAGGTCGTTCCTTGGCACATTCTCAACCACCCGCACATGTGAGACCTGTCACGGTAAGGGCGAAATTCCAGAAGAAAAATGCAAGACTTGCGGCGGCATTGGTGTGCAAAAGAAGCAAGAAGAGATAGCTATCAATGTTCCCGCAGGAATACAAGACGGTGAGATGATCCGTATGAGCGGTAAGGGCGAAGGTGTAGCGCATGGAATTTCAGGTGATCTATACATCAAGATACACGTAAAAACTCATGAGCATTATCATCGCGAAGGTAACAATCTGGTAATGAATCTCGATGTTAAGCTCACAGACGCGCTACTCGGTGCGACATATGTGAGCAAGTCTCTTGATGGAAAACCGATGGAAATAAAGATACCCGAAGGTGTGAAATTTGGTGATATACTTAGGATGAAAGAGAAGGGGATTCCAAGTCTCAATCGCGGAAGGGTTGGAGACCTTCTCATCAATGTAAACATCAAGACGCCCACTCGACTTTCCGGCAAAGCCAAAAAACTTATTGAAGAATTGAAAAGCGAGGGGATATAATTCTCATGCAAAAAATAGATCACAACAAATTCCCACATTCAGGATCTCTGAAAGATCAAACTCTTTTTGCACTTGGGTATGCTGTGCGCGCACCTTCGACACATAATAGCCAGCCGTGGCTGTTCAATATCGATAATGACAAGGTGTCTATATACGCTGATTTGTCGCGGCAACTTCCTGAGGGAGATAAGGATATGAGAGACATGTACATAAGTTTAGGTGCTTGCCTTCATCATACACTTGCTGCCTTCGACTATTTTCAAATGCTTGAAACAACAAAAATAGGAAATCTCACCAATCCCAAAGATCCAATAGCTGTGGTTTCAGTCCACACATCATTAGGAACCAAAAATGAATTACTCCCATCAATACTCGCAATTGAAAACAGATTCAATGCGCGAGGTCCGTTTCTTAAAACAATAGTAAGTGATGAAATACTGCAATTTGTAAAAAACTTTACTTTGGAAGGGGGGGTAACACTTGATCTGTTAATAGGCAATAAAAGCAAGTATGCAGAGCTGACAGGAGAGGGGATGCGCGAAGCGCACTCTATACGTTCTTTTAGACGAGAGATATCTCACTGGATGATCAGTAATTACTCTTCTCGCAAAGATGGAATTCCTGGGCACACCATGCTTGCTCCCGGTATGCTTTCAATTGTTTTACCGAAGATAATTGGAACTTTCAATATGGGTAAGTTACTGGCAAAACTGAATGCTAAGTCAATAAATTCTTCTGCCGGAATAGTAGTTTTATCGAGCACCGAAGATACACCGCCTTTTTGGCTTAAGGTTGGCATAGAGTTTCAGCGCATTTCACTTTACCTAAATTCTCACGGGATATTCACTTCTGTTTATGTAGCATCTATAGAAATTCCTAAAATACGCACACGATTGAAGGCGGATCTTAACATAGTAAATTACCCACAATTTACCTTTGCATTTGGTTTCCCAAAATTTAATTTACGTCAGTCACCCAGGTTTTCGCCGAGTGAGCGTATGATACAATTATGAGCATGTCCGATGAGAACTCACATGCATCCAATCACACGCCACTTTTTTTTGATGTATCGCAGGATGAAGGCAGGAAAATGTTTGAAGATTACAAGCTCGCACAGGAAGCAAAGAGACGCCCCCTACGTCTTGTTGATGATCTCAAGGAGCAACTAACCGAGTTCTCACTACTTAAGTCTCCTGCATTATTAAAGACAGGGAACCCACCACAAAGTGAAGTAACTGACAATGAAGGCGTGTGGATTGTATATCCATGGCGAAACATTGCTGTCCGCAGTTTGCCACAACCATATTTTTCAGATCTAAGATTATCTCGTAACCACGATCTTATTACGCAAAGTGAACAACTCACACTTCTCAATGCGACGATAGCTATCGCAGGATTAAATGTAGGAAATCCAGCTGCAGTGTGTCTGGCCCAAGAAGGGATAGGCAATGTTTTGAGAATGGCTGATAATGATACACTTTCTCTTTCAAATCTGAATCGTTTTCGGGCAGGACTTCCTGACCTTGGTTTAAATAAAGCTGTTCTATCTGCTAGGCAAGTAATGGAAGTAAATCCCTACCTTAAAGTAACTGTTATATCGAAAGGTCTAGATCTTATTAACCTACCGGAGTTTGTGAAAAGTGCCTCGGTACTTATTGAAGAAATGGACCATTTGCCCTTGAAAATTGCCATACGTAAGGAAGCGCAAAAACACAAAATTCCAGTTATCATGGTCACTGGTAACGGCCACGACATCATACTTGATGTAGAACGATATGACATAGACCTAGATCTCGCCATTCTTAACGGTATGCTTACAAATGAAGTTCAAGAAAAAATAAAGTCAGGCCCAGTTTCATTTGAGGACAAGATAGCCTTGGCTCGTGACTTCATGGGTACTAAATATCTCTCTGACCGCCTTGTTAGCTCCTTTGATAAGGTGGGCAGTTCTTTAATTGGAATTCCTCAGCTTGCAGAAACAACATTTTTGAGAGGGGCATCGCTTGCTCATGTGACACGGGGGATACTGTTAGGAGAAGATATTCCTTCAGGTAGATATGCTTTTGGGCTGAGCGACCTTTATACAAATAGAAAATAGCATGAAAGAACAATTTCATAAATTTCAAAAAGAACTACACACACGCAAAAGCCATGAATGGCAAAAGAAAGGCGAAAAGATGGCACTCGATCTTTTCAAAGCAACTACTAAGAGCGTACCTGCTTATGGAGATTTTCTTAAAAAAAATAAAGTTGACCCTTTAAAGATAAAGACCATAGAAGATTTCAAAAATGTCCCTGTCATTACAAAGGATAACTACCTCAAAGCATACCCTTTGAACGAACTACTTCCTAAGGGTAATACAAATAATATCAAAATGATCTCTACGAGTTCCGGGTCAAGTGGAATATCTTTTTTTTGGCCACGAACGGATGAAAACCAAAATGAAGCCTCGCTCATACATGAACTTTTTCTTACTGAATTCTTTCAGATACACAAAAAACGCACACTGTTTATAAACACTTTTGCTATGGGTATGTGGGTAGCTGGTACGACTACATTTGAATCGATCTCTCTGATAAGCAAAAAGTACGACATGACAATGGTTACTCCGGGTATAGATATAGAGCAAATTCTTAAATCAGTTGAGCATGTCGGTGGCTACTATGAACAGATAGTTTTGGCTGGCTACCCACCATTCATAAAAGATGTACTTCAAGCCGGGAGAGAGAGGGGGATAGCGTGGAAAAAGCATTCAGTAAGATTATTATTTGCCGCGGAGTCATTCAGTGAAGACTGGAGGGATTCTATACACGATCTCGCAGGGATGAGTAAACTTCCAAATACTGGATCAATAAATATCTACGGCACGGCAGATGCATTGATCTTGGCCCACGAAACTCCCTTAACTATACTTCTTCGTAGACTTATCACAAAAAAGCCAATGCTGCATGATTTATTTTTTGGACACGAAAGACGCATTCCAACACTGGCTCAATATTTTCCCCATGCAAAATATTTTGAAGAACTTCCTGAATCAAAGATCATTTTCTCTTCCGCGAGCGGAATCCCACTCGTAAGATATGATATTGGCGACACAGGCAACATTCTTTCGATTGAAGACATGAAGGCAGAGTTTGCCGAGCATGGCGTGGATATGAAAAAGGAGATTCAAGCCGCGGGGCTTTCTAAGCACGTTTGGAATCTGCCACTTGTAAGTATTTATGGACGAGATCGTATGACCGCATCTCTTTATGGATTGAAGATCTACCCTGAGCATGTCAGTGGTGCTTTGGAGGGGAAATCTTCAGATTCACTCACAACTGGACGTTTTTTGATGACCACAAAAAATGACAAAAAAAATGATCAGTATTTAGAAATAAATATTGAACTAAATCCCAAGATTAAGAATACCGTGAGAATCAAGAATTTTTTGCAAAAAGAAGTGCAGAAGCGTTTGCTTCGTGTAAATAGCGAGTATAATAAGTTACATCAGACATTGGGCGCCAGAGTTATGCCAGTATTAATACTTCATCCCCATAATACTTCTGAATTATTCAGTAGAAATGGAAAACAGCGCTGGAAGGTCTGAATACAAACATGCTTTCTTTTACAATCGCATTAATAGTACTTAATTTGTCGCTTGGCGTAGCGATATTAATTCAAGGCAGGCGAGAAACGAGCGCAATTATATTTTTTCTCATAACCCTTGTTTTCTCCTTACTGTCCTTCGTTAACTATCATTCACTGACTAGTTCACTAGGCACCGCACTTTATTGGGTACGTTTTGAAATGTTCTTGGCAGCATGTCATGCTTTCCTCTTTTTTGTTTTTGTGAATGTTTTCGGTAACGAAACTTTTGGTTTTTATGCTAAAAGAATACTTTTGTACTGCACGCCTTTCATATTGATATTAAACATTACACTTTCCCCGTTACTTTTTTCTGGGGTAAGTCTAGATCCGGACACAGGAGGCATCAATACAATTCCGGGTAAACTGCTTCCCGTATTCGGTTTATGGCTTCTTGTAACTATGGTGCTTTCGATGAGAAAAGTAGCGAATATGTATAAGAAAAGTGAGGGGGTTCACCGACATCAATGGAGATCAATTTTTATAGGAACGTTCGCTACATATTTCTTGCTCATTTTCTGCAACTTCATACTTGCCGGAATATTCCAATATACGAACCTCCTCAAATACACGCCACTGTACTCACTCCCCATCATTGTCGCAACTGCATATGCGATCATCAAACATGGGTTATTCAATATAAAAGTACTTGCCACTGAAGCATTTGTCATTCTGCTAGTGCTTGTATTCCTTTTGCGTATAAGTCTTTCCGAAACAATGACAGGTCGTATCATGGATGGGGTAGTTATTACCTTCACGATAATTGTTGGATTTTTGCTTGTGCGTAGTGTTCAAAAAGAAGTAGAAGCAAGGGAGGAAGTACGCGAGCTTGCCAAGCGGCTGGGTGAAACTAACTGGGAGCTTGCCCGCATCAATGAGCAGCTACGAGTCATAGACCAGCGCAAAAGTGAATTTGTCTCCATCGTCTCTCATCAACTTCGCACACCCATCACTGCAATAAAAGGCTATTCATCGCTCCTCTTAGAAGATTCTTTCGGACCTCTCAATGAAAAACAAAAGCCACCCGTTGAGAAGATATTTATTTCATCAAAGCGACTGGCCGAAATGGTTAATGATTTTCTTGATATATCAAAGATCGAACAGGGAACAATGTCTTATAATTTTGTTTCAGTGGATATCAAGACAATGTTGGTAGACCTGATGGAAGAATTTGCCCCTGTAGCGAAAGAAAAGCACATTGGTATGAGTGCAGATTTTACTGATCAAATTAAATACACCGTAACCGCAGATGAAGGAAAGCTACGTCAGATCCTTTCAAATATATTGGATAATTCCATAAAGTATACACCAAATGGCGATGTTCACATTTCGCTTGAAAAAGATGAAGCGAGGGGGACAATTACGGTTCGCATGAAAGATTCTGGAATTGGACTATCTCAAGATGATATCCATCACCTGTTCGGAAAGTTTACTCGAGGTTCAGGCGGGCAAAGAGAAAACACCAATGGTTCAGGGCTCGGACTTTATGTGGCCATGAAGATGCTCAAAGCAATGCACGGAAAGATATGGGTAGACTCTGAGGGACCAAATAAAGGATCAACCTTTGCCATTGAGCTACTTTCAGAAGAGGAGGTCTGATCTCACTCAATAAACCTTATATTATAGGATTTCTGCAAAACGCGAACTTCTTCGTCGTTTTCTCCGCTCCTCGAATTTGACCTAAAATTTCATCGAACGACCCAATTCTTCTTAGCGGTAATCCACTTAGAAGAATGCGAGTGCCTACGGCTCTCGAGTACTGAAATTTGGAAATACTAAAGGTGGTGCATCGTTTTGCGTAAGTCCTACTTTGATACGTCATTTCGGCGTTTCCTCCAAGCTGTTAATCTCTGGCTTCGTCTGCTAAACTGGCCTTAATGAAAGATACAGAACGTACAGTCCTCACCGGAGACCGTCCCACAGGAAAGCTCCATTTGGGGCATTTTGTGGGCTCAATAACAAATAGATTACAACTACAGGAAGAAGGTGGTCAAAATTTTTACATGGTCGCAGATGTTCAGGCCCTGACTGATAATGCCGATAATCCCGAAAAGGTCAGGGGTGCAGTCATGGAGGTTGCTCTCGATAACCTTGCGTGCGGTATGGACCCAAAGAAGACTACAATGTTCATTCAGTCGCAAGTTCCAGAAATAGCAGAGCTTACTGTATTTTTCCTTAATCTTGTGAGTGTCTCACGCTTGAAGCAGAACCCGACGGTAAAAACCGAGATCAAGCAAAAGGGATTCGGCGAAAATGTTCCCGCGGGCTTTCTTGCATACCCCGTCTCCCAAGCAGCAGACATTCTTACGTTCAAAGCGTCGTGTGTTCCTGTGGGTGAGGATCAGCTGCCTGTGCTCGAGCAAGCAAATGAAATAGTAGACACCTTTAACCGTCTCTATGGAAAGACCTTCGAGCGCATAAAGCCACTGGTGTCGGTAAATGGTCGTATGCCTGGGCTCGACGGTAAGGCAAAGATGTCGAAGTCATTAAATAACGCAATATTTCTTTCTGATTCTGCGAAAGAGATCGAGCAAAAGGTCATGCAAATGTATACCGACCCCAAACATATTCACTTAAGTGATCCGGGTAAGGTAGAAGGAAATGTGGTGTTCATGTATCTTGATGTTTTTGATACAAACCAAGGTGAGCTCACAGAACTTAAGAAGCAGTATAAAAAGGGTGGATTAGGTGACGTGGTACTAAAGAAAAGACTTGCAGCGATACTTAATGAAAAATTCACCCCGATACGCGAAAAGAGAGAAGAACTTGCTCGCAACCCAAAGCACGTCATGGATATATTAAATCAGGGCACCAAGCTCGCACGCCAGACCGCCAAAGAGACTCTCGATGACGTGCGCACGCACATGAAGATAAATTACTTCTAGTACTTTGTTACGGAACTCAGATAAAAGCAGATTTTTCGCGGAGACAAATTGAATTAATATTATGCACACAATTTCAATCAAAGCGCTTCTTGCTATTTATCTTTTGCTTCCGCTTGTTTTGGTTATTATCGCTGTTGATCATTTTGTGTTTCATGACGCCTTGAAACATTTTCTTCCACATCGACCGGAAACACTTTTGTGGTATGCACTAATCTTTAACTTGCCTCACATTCTTACAAGTTTTTTTGGCTTTGCCGACAAAGCATATCTAAACTTTTATCGCATGAGGCTTGGTATCGGTATTCCAATTATCGCCGCGCTCGCATTCTTACTTCCATGGCTGAATATTTTTTCCGCAATCTATGCACTTATCCTGTATACACTTTATCGCAATGTCTCACAGCAAACAGGCATCACGACATCGCTTATGCAGTATCGAGACTGGAAAGTGCAATTATGGCGCTTCACTAATATTTTGCTCGGATTGTATCTTTACTTTCTCGTGTATCCACCGGTTGCAATGAAGTTACTGAGAGATTATGCGTTACCTATAACAATAACTCTTTTTGTTTTTTCTTGCGCACTTACACTACTTATCGTCAGAAAAAGTAAAACGCAAGCTGGAGTGCTGTATGCATTTGGAACCGCAGGTATAGCCGGAGTTGGCATCTTTTCATTTTTTACCGGATATCTATTTTTTGTCGCTACAACACTGCGCGTCATACATGACCTTACCGCTTTTATTTTCTATATCACCCATGACCGAAACCGCAATCGCGAAGTAATGCATAATGTTTTATATCGTTTCATACTCCCCGATACACAATGGTTTATCGTCGGCATTCCGCTACTTGCGATTCTGCTCACCTATGTGGCACAGGCTGGCGGAACGAGCATGGTCATCCAGGCATTCTTTTTTGTCTCTGTGACACACTTTTATATTGAAGGATTTATGTGGAAAAATGGCACTCCACATCGTGCACAGATTGCTTTTCAAGTGTAATAAAATAAGCTATTATCGAATTCTATGGCAACACGAACACTAATAAAATCTCTTAGAGAGCAGGTAGGGCAGGAGGTTACGCTCAAGGGTTGGGTAGATATAAGGCGCGATC
>JAYTUL010000081.1:0-15150 GCA_043744555.1 bacterium
TATTCATGCCACTTATTGTCATCCATCTCCCACATGAGTTAGATGTCGAAGATCTACATTCAGAACTCATCAATCATATTCCTGAAAAAGCACTCCACGAATCCCTCCCCCAGATCATCATGGAACGTTTAGGTTTCTAGTAGGGACAAAACTCAATCACCGTCACCCGTCATTTGGCTAAACGCAATTTTGACGTGAAGATGTTCATATGTTAGTGTGTCCGTGTCACCCCACGTACGCGTGCCGGTGCAATTAGTCCTCGTCGTTCAATGGATAGGACAAAAGTTTGCGGAACTTTAAATATAGGTTCGATTCCTATCGAGGGCACTAGTTGAAAACACAGCGAGCAACTCGCTGTGTTTTCTTTTGATCGTGCCCTCGAAGAAGTGCCCTGCCGCACTTCTGTATAGAAATCGAAGCCCTTCTCCCATATTTATGAAGGATTTTTATCCTGAATAAATGGGAAAGGGGTACTGACGCAGTAGGCGTCGATATTCCTATCGAGGAATCGAAGCCCGTTCCGTTATTTACAAAGGATTCCTATCCTGAGTAAATCGGCGACCAAGAAAATAATGAGCAGAGCGAATATATTTTCTGAAGTACTCTTGTGGTGAAGGGGGGTACTGATCCAGCAAGGGTCGAACTTCCTATCGGGACAATCTAGACTCCAAAGGAGACCTTCGCCACCGCTTACTATTAATCAAAAAAGTTTGCTTTTTCCATTACGCATTTTCCTTATCCATCTTCCTTAACACGAACTCAAACACGCGATCTTGTACAAAGCGTTTAAGCTCGGGGCTCTGATCGAGCTTTTGATACAGACTGAAATGATTATCAAGCACCCCTACAAGCTCATCTTGGAACATGCTGTCGAACTTGAGCTTTGCGGAGTCTTTGCTATTGTTCTTAATCGAGCCCTGAAGTGTCTCGCTCTTCAGGAGTCTCGCACTCAAGTCATTAAGAATTAGGCGGTCGGCATCGGTGAAATTAGTGCCGTATCGCTCGTTAATCTCCTTGATGATCTTTGAAAGTGGGTCTACTTCCTCACCATCAGCCCCTTTGCCTCCATCTCCGCCACCCATCGGCTCGATCACTCCTTCCTCGTTTTCCAGCACGACGTTCGTTTCCCCCTGCTTCTCCACCTTGTATGACTCCATGTTTATCGCCTGAAGCACCTCGTACGGAAGCGGATTTTCACGTCGCGGTAGTTTTTTGAGAAGATATCTGAGAAAGATGTACAACTTCTCAAGTTGTGGGTCTTCAAAGGTCACAATCTGCGAAATGAACCCATATTTCTTGATGTACTCGCCAATAGTCGTTTTAAAATCTTCCAGCTCATCCTCGGTGAGATTCTCTGCGGTAACACGCTCCACTACCCCATCAATGATGTGATTGAGCTTGTCTGGTGTCGCTCCGCCAAAAAGTTCTTCGACAAATCCATTCACCTCGAAATCACTGAAGAACTTGAACCCACGCACGTCGCGCTCCAAGTCATGGAGGATGTTTGGATTTGTCGCCTCAGAAAGCACCGTAGTCGTGTAATACGGCTGGAACGCTTCTTTAATGTCGTCCGTATTATTCACAAAGTCTAGTACAAATGTCTCGTCTTTTCCGTAGGTGGTACGGTTGAGGCGAGAGAGTGTCTGTACTGCATTCACTCCTCCAAGCTTCTTGTCGACGTACATGACCGAGAGTAGTGGTTGATCAAAGCCCGTCTGGTATTTCTCTGCGACAATGAGGAACTTATACTCATCCTTCTTGAACTCCTCGGCCGTTTTGCTCTCCGAAAACCCGTTCATCTGTGTCTCAGTGTATTCAAGTTTTGTATCAGGGTCTTTGACGGTGCTTGAGAAAGCGACAAGTGCCTTGTGTGCATAACCCTTCTCTTTGATGTACTTATCAAACGCGAGTTTATATCGCACCGCATGAATACGTGATTTCGTTACCACCATCGCCTTTGCCTTGCCACCAATCAACCTTGCAATCTTTTCCTCAAAATGCTCAACCATAATCTCCACCTTCTTCTCGATGGCACGCTCGTGTCGTTCAACGTATCCGACGAGCAAACGCTGCGCTTTCTTTTTATCAAATTCTGGATCATCCTCGATCTTCTTTAAGAGTCCAAAATATGTTTCGTAGGTGGTGTAATTCTGGAGCACATCGAGTATGAACTTCTCCTCGATGGCTTGCTTCATTGAGTAAAGCGAAAACGGCACGAACTTTCCCGTCAGTGGGTCTTCGGTGCCAAAGAGCTCTATGGTTTTCTGCTTCGGTGTTGCCGTAAACGCGAGATAACTCAAATGCGGTGCAGAAACCTTACGTGCTTTCATTCGCTCAATGATCATGTCCGTTGCTTCCTTAAAGGCTTTTTCCTCTCGCAGTGCGGCGATTTCCGCATCTTCGAGAGACAGCACCTGTCGCAGGTCAGCCGCAGATTCGCCCGACTGTGATGAGTGTGCCTCATCAATGATGATTGCAAACTTCTTTCCCGCAATTTGTTCCACCGCCTCAACAATCACGGGGAACTTCTGAAGCGTGGTGGTGACAATCCTCACTCCGCCCTCAAGTGCCTCCTTGAGCTCCTTGGAGCCATTCTCCACATGCTTCACCAGTCCAGTAACATGACTAAAGCTTTTCACTGTGTCTGAGAGCTGTTTATCAAGTACGCGACGATCAGTGACGACAATCACGCCATCAAACACATTTTCCCCTTTCTCGTCGTGGAGTGACGCGAGCCGATGTGCTGTCCATGCAATGGTATTAGACTTTCCTGATCCTGCACTATGCTGAATGAGATAGTTCTTGCCTGAGCCATGCACGCCAGCGTCTCCCACTATCCTGCGGACAGTTTCGAGTTGGTGGTAGCGAGGAAAGATAATTTTATTCTCCTTGCGCTTCTTTCCGTTCTTGTCTTCCTTCTCCTCCGTCACATCTTGAATAAAGTTGTGCACGAGATCAAAGACACTATTCTTCGCCCAAACCTCCTCCCATAAGTAGTGCGTCTTGTACTTGCCTTCGGGGGCTGGCGGATTCCCTGACGAGCCTTTGTCCCCTTTATTGAAGGGGAGAAAGTAAGTCGTAAGCCCAGTGAGGCGTGTCGTCATATACGCCTGCTCAGTATCTACCGCAAAATGCGTGAGGCATCGCTTGAATGACAAAAGTTTTTCTTTTTGATCCCGGTCGGTCTTGTACTGGTTGATCGCATGAATCACATTCTGACCCGTGAATTGATTTTTCAGTTCAACGGTAAAGAGCGGAAGTCCGTTCACAAAGAGCACCATATCAATAGAGTTCTCGTTTTGCGTGCTGTACTTCGCTTGGCGCATCACGCTCAAAATATTTCCATCGTACTCCGCGACGGCGTCGGGGTTCTTGTCATTTTCGGGCTGGCGGAATGCGAGAGTGAAGCGCGAGCCGTGGTCGGTAATGCCATCACGAAGCACATCGAGGAGCCCGCGTGAGGAAATCTCCTCATCGAGACGTGCGAAAAAATTCTTGCTTGCATCTTCGTTGTGCTGTTCGACAAGTTTCGCCCATGCATCCGCTTGGGTGGCCTGGATGAACTCAAGCACAAGCTCGGTATCCATCGCGAGTGCCTTGTCGTACACACTCGCAAGGCGCGAGCGGTAGCCGTGAAGCTTCACGAGCTCTGCCTCGATAAATTCTTCAAATCCTGATTCTCTGGTGTTGGTTTTCATGTTTAAGCAACAAGATCGAGCACAGGGTCGGCTAATGTTATTTTTTTACACAAACGACTTGCGGTAGTCCAAGGGACCAGTTTGTCATATGCAAATCTCCCGACAAGAATACTAATGTCAACTTGAACAGATTCTGCGAATTTTTCTGCCTCCTTGAGGGTTATTTGTTTTTTGGCAAGGATTTTTTGATATTCTGCTGGTGAAATCAAAAAGTCAGCCGCAAATTTATCCGCCTGCTTTTCCTTTTCATCAACTTCACCGCCATCAAATTCAACAAACTTGCCCTTTTTCCCATGAAGCAGAATATGCCCTATCTCATGCAAAAAAGTGAACCAGAACCTATCCCGAAATGCTCCACGTGAGTTGAGCTGAACTAACGGATTATTGCCAACCCAACGAACAGCACCGTTTACTTTTGTTTTCGCGAAGTAAGGAGTATATACGACAGCAACCCCAGTATCAGCAGCGATCTTTTGTAGTTCCTCAAAAAAATCCCCGTCTTTTCTTACCAGTTCCTTTATTTGTGGTAGAGCTTCTCGTAAACGCTTTTCGCTATACTTATTTAACGGGATTTTCTTTGCTTGATGCTCGCCACACTGCAACCATGCGAAGAGGGCATGTTTATCAAAATTTCCATTACTTCTTCGATATGCCACTCCTTGCACCTCAGAGACAAACGAGAGTGAGTCAACGCGAAAGAAGTTGAGTAGCTCCTCAACCTTTTCGCTCCAAGAAGAAACATTTCGTACCGCAGACAGGCGAACGAGGTCACCATAGCAACCATAATTCTTTGCTTCGGGAATTTCTTTTTCTAAACGCCTCTCTTCCTCAAGGCGGGCGAGAGTAAACTCATAACTCTTTTGCTTTGCATTCCAAAAATCCGCAGGGGTGCCGAGTGCCCGCTCAAGCTTAATTGCAGTTTCTGGCGTAATGGGATCTTCACCGTGAATAATCTGACTGATGTGCTTTTCGCTTATTCCTATGCGCAAAGAAAGCTCGACTTGTGAGAGTCGGAGAAATTTAAGCTCCTCACGCAATGCCACGCCAGGGTGTATCGCAATGCTTGGGTTGTAATCGGGGTGTCGCGTAACCATAAAAATATATAATAAAACAAATTAATGCGGATCCGTTACCTCATAAATCTCCACGCTGGTAATTTCAATATAGGAATCATGCTTATCATTCGACTCGACAATGAGACGCCATTGATCAATCAAATCGAGAGAATACAGTCCTTTTCTCCCGCCACCATGCTCATGAAATCGTGCAGATTGGGGTAATTGTTGGGAGTTCTCTGCATCACGGAGGTCGCCAATGCGACCAATGATTTTCTTCGCCATCCGCTCACCAAAAGATTTTTTGAGGTCTTTAAAACTCTCATAAAACTCTTGCTCCTTTTTACTTTTAAACGTTATTTTCATACTAGCATGGATGGTATCCTATCGCAAATATCATTTACCCACAAGGTAAACTATATTTTCTCTCCTATTTTAACCTTTCCAGTCACCACATGCGAGATGAGGGATGATTTGAATTCTTGTAATAGGGTGATGGATTTTTCGATTTTTCTAATAACACTCGAGTGTGCTTCGATATCCTTATCTAATTTTTCAGTAATTATTTTTTGTTGCTCGATTTGAGGATATTCAATTGGTATATTTCCGATGGACTGCCAATTCGCACGTGGCATCTTTGCTCCATACGTGGAATCGTCCACCTTCTTTATGAAATCACGACTCAAAAGTTTGTAGAACAGATACTCATTACTCATTTTTTCCGCCCTTGGGGCAAGCACGAGAAACTCCCCACTACAAGCCCCACTAAATTCTGGGGTAAACACCTTTGCTAAGTAAGGGCGTAATTTCCCAAACAGAACATCACCTGCACAAAAAAAATTGACGGAACTTTCGGGTACAACCTCCTCACTAGCTGATATCCGTTTTCCTGTACCACTCTCGATGTGTTCAAGACCAATGTATGGCAAAGCACTCAGCATTTTTTCGAGCTTGATTTTTCGTTCAGGTGCGACGTACTTCAACTTCTCACTTTTCCACTCTGTGCTTGTCACGGCATGATTGATCACCGCCGTACGCTTTTCGCGGAGGAGTTCAATCTGCTTTTTCTTCTTCTCTATAATCTTGTCGATGAGTGCGGTTTTCTTGTCGAGATAAGTTGCCATCACGCTCTGTTCTAGCTTTGGAACAATAAGTAAATCCACCATCGAGAAATTTTCAAACCTTAGGGCTTGTCCATCTCGCACTAGGTTGGATGTAAGCTGGAGAGCATTTATATATGACTTGGACTTAAGCAGGTACGAAAAATATTCTGGAACAACCTTCTCTGATGGCACGAGTGGAACATATGCTGAGCTAACAGCACCCTTGTAACGAGAAAATTCAATCCCACCCTGAAAACTACGCATACTAATGACAAAATCATTTGGTTCAACGTGCTTAAGTATGTCAGCTCCAGTGATAACTTGAACAACCTTATGTCCATTTCTTTCCATAAACTCTTTTTGTGGGATGACACCAAATTCTTGGGAGGCTGTTAGTTGCTCGTCGTTTGGTAGTGCGCGTGTTTTTCGTTGCTGAAAAAGAAACTTACTCCGCGTAATTTCCCACCCCTTCGGAATCTCCCCCAACCACTCAACCCCAGAATCTTTGTATTCGGGATATGTTTCGTATGTTTTTGTGAGTTTTAATTTTTGCATGTGATTTTGGTTCAGTCTTAATTTCCTATCTTATTGACCTCTTTCGCGTGATTTTGTCATATATTCATTCATTTTTTCATCTCTTGACCGCCGTCGCGCCGTCGGCTATAATTTCTCTACACTATGGTTCCTGCAAAGGAACTCCGAGATTCCCCCGCAAGGGGGTTTCGTCTTTTATGCCGAGTGTTTGAGCGACCGCCTGCTTAACTTCAGTAAATTGTGTTGGTGGAAATTTTCCTCCTCCCACCTTGCGAATCAGGCGAAAGGTGCTCATGAGACGTAATTGCGTCAGCGCAATTGCATTTTCTTCTCCCTGATGATTTACAAACGGGTAATGGTGCGGTGACCCAATTTCAAATGTAGAAGTGATGGGGAGGACATACGCAGTCTTATTGCTTACTTTCTTGAACACAAGGACTGGGCGTTCAAAATTGTCTCCCTTGCCGTTGATCTCTGACCCAACATTCCACCCCACACTCGCCCACCAAATTTCACGCTCTGCGAAATACACTTCTCGTGCACGAATATGCATGAGGACTTTTTCTTTGATCCATCTCTTTGCGTCATCAACAGTTTGAGTGGGGACAGTGGTCATAGCTGCTTCAAGAGATCCAGTAACTCATTCTCGACTTTCTCGATATCTGTCTCGATATCCTCAAGACTTCGCGGGGCTTCGTATTTGTAGAAATAGCGCGTGAATGGTATCTCGTAGCCCACGATGCCCACCTTGCTGTCCTTTGCATCCCTCACGCTCTCGTTGATCCACGCATCAGAAACATACGGAAGCACCTCTTTGGCGAAATATGCGTTCACGTCAGTACCCCACGGCACATTCTCGTGGTCGCGAAGTTCGGAATCTGGCTCTGGATTGCCTTCTGCATCACGGCAAACCTCTGCGTTTTCATCACGCTCAGAAAGTACGGTGTAAATCGCCTTTTTGAGCGGAGCAGGGAGCTTTGCGGGGGCAATGTACGCATCGAATACCGCGGAAAACTCGTCACGATTCATGTATTTCTTTGCCTTACCGTCGTCAAATAATTCTATAAGTAAAATCGTGCTTTCCTGCTCCTTTGGCTTTAGTTTCTGAAACACTTTTTCCTCCTTCAGCTTCTCGATCCGTTCAGGAAGTATCTGGAACGAAAGGCGGAGCGGTCGCTCCACTTGTATCTGGCGGTACGCGAAGTCGGTGGTATTAAATATCTTTGAGTGCTCGTTTTCTTCAATTTTTGTGTAGAGGTCAAAAATCTTCTTCTTTGAATCATCGTCAATCTCGTGCCGCTTACTGCCAAGACTCTTGCGTGTCTTCTTGAAAAAGTTTCGTGCGTCGATGAGCTGTACTTTGCCCTTGCGCTCTTTGCTCTTTCTGTTTGAGACAAACCATAAGTATGTATTAATCCCCGTGTTATAGAAAAGTTGGTCGGGCAGTGCAATGATCGTCTCAAGCAAATCCTTCTCAAGTATCCAGCGACGGATCTCACTCTCTCCGCTTCCTGCATCTCCCGTAAAAAGCGGTGAGCCGTTGTGGACAATGGCAATGCGTGAGCCGCCGTCTTTCTCAGGCTTCATCTTCGATACTAAGTGCTGGAGAAAGAGGAGCTGTCCGTCGGAAATACGCGGAAGCCCTGCACCGAAACGCCCTGCGTATCCGCGTGATGCTTCACGCTCTACTGCGTCTTTGTCTTTCTTCCAGTCCACGCCATAAGGGGGATTTGAAATTCCGTAGTCAAATACATCACCAAAGAATTGGTCGTTTGAAAGGGTGCTCGCCTTCGTCGTGTCTTTCTCTCCCCCGCGGATGAGGTCGGGATTCTCACCCTTGATGAGCATGTCGGATTTTGCCATTGCATACGTCACTGCATTCAACTCTTGGCCATAGAGGTAGATGTCGGCTTCCTTGTTGATGCGCTCGTGAATGTAGTCTTTTGCCACCGTGAGCATGCCTCCTGTGCCACAGGCGGGGTCGTAGATCTTCTTGATCACGTGTGGTCGTTTAAGGTCTTGTATATCCGGCGCAAGCAGAAGTTCTGCCATAACGCGGATAACGTCGCGAGGGGTGTAGTGTTCTCCTGCGGTTTCATTCGACATTTCAGAGAATTTACGAAGAAGCTCTTCGAAAATATGCCCCATTGCGTAGTTGTCTACCCCAGACGGGTGTAGGTCTATCTTGTTGAGCTCTTGGATGATGTGAAAAAGCAGATTGCCACCCTCAAGACGCTCAAGCTGATTTTGAAATTCAAATTTTTCAAAGATGTCCTGGATATTCTGGCTATAACCTGCAATATATTTCTTAAAATTCTTGCCGATGAGTGCAGGCTCTCCAAGGAGAGTCTTGAAATCATATGGAGAGATATTGTAAAAAGCCACACCAGATGTGCGTTTCAGGATTGGATCAAGGTCATTCACTTTTCCCTTATACTCATTATGTTTTTCAAGCACTTTTGCTTTTGAGTCGGCAAGGATCGAATCGAGACGCTTGAGCACCACGAGTGGCAAGATCACATCTTGATATTCATGCTGCTTCCACCCACCGCGCAAAATGTCGGCGATGTTCCAGATCATTGATGTTTTTTGGTTGAAGTTTTCCATGTTGGTTAATTGTTATTAAAGAGTTCGAGATACTCATGCAGAACGAAGATTCGATTACGCGCGAAACCAGTTTTTTCTTTAAGGATGTTTGCCTCAGTAAGGTCGTGTAGGATGGCATTCGCTGTTGGCTTGGATACACTCAACATAGATTCGACATCTTTCGCGGTAACAACAGGCTTAGAGAACATGTGCTTCAACAATTCCTTGCCATGCTTTTGAGATTTAACTCCCATGCGTCCCTCAATCAGCTCTTCATACTTCCTACGAAGCCAAATGATGTTCTCAAGCGTTTCTTTTCCGCGTTTTGCTGTTTCGGCTACACCAGCAAGAAAAAATCTAATCCAATGCTCAATATCGCCAGACTCCCGTGCGCGAGAAAGTGCATCGTAGTACGCTGCGCGGTTGCGCTCAAAGTAATCCGAAAGATAAAGTGTCGGCTTTTGAAGCATCTTATAGGAAATGAGCTGGAGCACGATGATGAGGCGTCCGATACGTCCGTTCCCATCTTCAAATGGATGGATAGTCTCAAACTGATAATGCGCAAGTGCTATTTTTATCAGTTCAGGAATTTCTAATGTGCTGTTGTGCCAAAAAATTTCAAGGTCATTGAGTAATGCAGGGATTGCTTCTGGAGTAGGGGGAATAAACACGGCATCCTTGAGCGTGCCCGCACTTCCTCCAATTTTATTTTGAATTCTACGAATCTCTCCGGGGCGTCGCCTGTATCCCCGAACGCCAGAAAGCAGCGCGCGATGTGCTTCACATATAAGTCGAAGAGAAAGTGGTGTCTCGCCGAGTGTAAGTATTTTTTCTACTGAGTAGTTGAGGGCTTGGATGTAATTTTGTACCTCCTCTTGATCATTTACCTTCTCGGTATCATTAAATTCATGCGGATCGACATAGAGCTCTTCAAGAGTAGTCTTTGTACCCTCAATACGGCTCGACTGTTCTGCCTCCTTTGCTACATGTGAAGCAATAAAAAATTCTACGTCAGGAATAAGTTTGGAATATGCATTGAGTTCGCCAAGCCATCCACGCGCTGATTCAAGTAATGTATCAATCCTTTTGTCCTCCCATGAAAATTCTTTATTTATCAATTCGGGCTGAAACGCAAAATACGCCTCACCTTGAGGAATTGTTCCCTTAACCTTTCTGCCAGCGTTGAATTTCATGGTTTATATGGATTTTTATAGTTAAAATTATTGTCTTAAATTTAACTAAGTAATAGTATAGTTAAGATAGATCATTTGTCAATATTATTTTCAATAGTTCATTTAAATAAGCCATTTTGCTAGAATACATAAAATGGATGAGCAAACCGCTAACATTTCTGAACCGACCTCAACAATTCCTGAGCCTGTTGTAATAAATACCCCAATAACTGAGCCAATTCCAATTGAAGCCACAGAAGTGCCGATTGAGCCTATTTCCGCTCCTACTCCCGAAAAAAAGCCCGAAATTTTCACGTTCCACGGAGAAGCCCCAACACTTCCAGAAACCCTAACGCCTCAACTGCCGGCAGTTGAGGCGTTGCGGGAAACTCCAACCGAAGCTGCTTCATTACGTCTCACCACGCCAGTAAAGGCGCCCAAAGAAGTAGCTCCGACTGCTTAATTAGATCCGATCTCTCACAGGGAGTCCACCTGAGGAGAAACCTCTGCCTCGACATGCAACTGTGAGCCAGAACGTGCACCAACTCCTGCCACTTCTCCCGCATCGCAAAAAATTCTCATGCTTTTCCTCACTAAAGCGCGGCTCGTCACTCAACTCCGTAAGCAGAAAAAACTCGCGAAGATCGTGGGTTTGTTAGAAAAGAAAAACCATATCACCAACGATGAAGTCGAGAAGCTTCTGCATGTCTCCGGTGCAACAGCCACCCGCTATCTCTCGCAACTTGAGAAACAGGGCAAGATCTAGCAATTAGGAAGCACTGGCAGAGATGTCGGGTATACAAAAATCTAAGGTTGAGAGTGTGTGATGTTCTGTATTTTGTTCGGGATGAGGCAGCTCATTCATCCACAACTTATCCACATTTTTATTTGATTCTTTTTTACTGTATCAGTAAAATTTCTCAATCAAATGTATTGACAATTTGTGTTACAAAGCACTAAATCATTTTTGATTATGTGTTTGCGCAGGATCTTTTCCGCAATGCGCATGAAGCGCAGTATTTTTGATGTTAATCATCATTTTATTGCATCATGAAGTATCCTTTTTCAAAGAAGTTCGTTGTGAGCGTTTCGTTTTCTGTTTTTTTACTTGGATTATCTACTTTTGGGCAAAGTGCCTTTGCTGCACCGCCCGGCTCCACCTATGCACCATCGGAAACACTGACCCCAACATGTAATCCCGGAACGGCAAACTGTACAGTGCGAGCGGCGGCGGCGAGCGGCACAAATGCCGATATTACTTCCCTTTCAGCGCTCACAACTGCTCTCTCGGTCGCGCAGGGAGGAACAGGTACCACAACATTTTCACTGAATGGAATTTTGTTCGGGAATGGGACATCATTTGTAAAAAATACACTTGCCGGAGCAGCGTATCAAATCCTTCGCGTACCTCTTGGAGGAGGAGCACCCTCCTTTGGCACTATAGATCTTACCCAAAGTGCTGCGGTGTCTGGAGCACTCTCGCTCTTAAATGGGGGGACAGGTACAACAACCGCCTCCGGTGTTCGCACCACGATAGGAGCCGCGGCGCTTGGTGCGAATTCCGATATTACTTCACTCTCCGCACTATCTACGGCACTTTCTTCAACTCAAGGAGGGACGGGACTTAATTCATTTAGTGCGGGTGACCTCATCTATGCATCCGGAGTGAACACGCTTGCACGCCTCCCTGCCGGTGCAAATGGTCTTGTGCTCACAATGGCGAGCGGAGTACCCTCCTGGGTCGCAAGTACAACCGGCGGAGTGTACACGGCGGGAAACGGTCTCAGTCTTGCATCAAACCAGTTCACAGTGAACGAATCGCAACTGAACCTCAACAATATCAATGGACCACTTTTGGTATCGAGGGGTGGAACCGGAGCAGTATCTACATCGACTGCACGCGCAAACCTCCTCGCCGCAGCTTCGGGGGCGAATTCGGACATTACCTCACTTGCAGCGCTAAGTACTCCTCTTTCACCGTCACAAGGAGGCACGGGTACTTCGACGCTGTTTGCGCAAGGGTCAATAGTCTTCGCCGGTGCGTCTGGAAACTTCGGACAAAATAATGCCGGATTATTTTGGGATAATACAAACAGTCGGCTTGGTATTGGCTCTACATCACCCACATCTAAACTTGAAATTAGCGGCACCATTGCAGGAATACACTTGAAGGGAGTGGGTGCAACGCCGGGGATTGCTGCAGGGACAGGAGCGGGGTCAAGCCCTACTATCAGTGTGCGCGGGACAGACATTGCTGGCGAAATAACACTCACTACAGGAGCACTTCCCTCACTCTCTGCAACCGTGCTCACACTCACATTCGCTTCGCCATACAATTCTTTACCGTTCATCTCGCTCGTTCCCGCAAATGCACTGACTGCTCTTCTTTCTGGGGCAACAATGGTATTCCCCACCGTCGGTGCATCTACCATCTCACTGACTTCCGGAGCAACAGCGCTCAGTGCTGTAACAACATACAAGTGGGACTACATCGTCATTGAGTAACGCGTATGAATTATTCACAAAACTACAACGATTATATCGGTTTTCTTCTTGCGTTTTTGTTTTTATGTACTCCATTTTCTGTTTTTGCATCGATTACGGACGGTACAATCGACACGACGAATAAATATGCGTGGAGCGAGAAGGTCGGCTGGATAAATTTCAGTACAAGCGGAGGAAACGTACACATAACCGACACAACACTCACCGGCTATGCATGGAGTGAGCACACTGGGTGGATCAATCTCAATCCTTCGGGGAGTAACTTCGTCGCAAACAATGGAGAAGGTGTGTTGTCCGGTTATGCATGGGGTGAGGGAATCGGATACATCGATTTTGGCGCAGTGACCATCGATGCGTCTGGATACTTCCACGGATATGCAAGCACTACAGCAGCGGGCAGGATCAGCTTTAATTGTCTCAACGGCGGCACATGTGCATCGTCTGATTTTAAAGTGCAGACGGATTGGAGACCGGTGAGCGCACGTACGGCTCCCGCGGTCTCCTTAAGCGGAGGGGGAGGTTCATCGTATGGTCCACCCCCTATCCCGAGTGAGTACGCGCTCCTCATCAACGGTCGTGCTGCCTCAACGATGTTAAGCGATGTCATGCTGACAATTTCTACCGCAAATGCGAGAGAGATGATCCTTAGTAATGACCCGAATTTCACTGGCTCAGTCTGGGAAAATTATGCAACAACAAAAAACTGGAAATTGTTGCCTGTGTTTGGTACGAGTACGGTATACGCACAATTTCGCAATGAAAATAATATCACATCGTCCATCATTTCTCGCTCTATCCTGCTCTTGCCCCCAACACCAAGCGAAGGAAGTGCGGGGGTAGCGAGTACTACGCTTTTTTTAGTCTCACGAGCAGAGACAAGTGGCGCGGAAATTCCGACTACACACACAAGAATGAGTCAAGCAAACATGCAAGCATGCGGACCATATCTCAAAAAGTATATTCGATCCGGAGGAGACAACGACATGACGGGGGTACGAAAACTGCAACGATTCCTGACACAATATGAAGGAGTAATCGGGCTTTTGGAAACTGGCACATACGACGAAAGTACACGCGGTGCAGTCTTGCGTTTTCAACAGAAATACAAGAAAGACATTCTCGGTCCCTGGAGTCGTAGCGCACCAACGGGATATGTTTACAAAACGACACTGAAAAAAATTAACGAGATATATTGCGGCGACAAAACAACAAGCGCTGCTATTTCCTCGGTCACCATAGATCGAAGCAGTTCGACACCGGTCAATTGCCCATACTTCACCAAGCGACTCATCTTCAATTCATCTCACTCAAAGGAAGTACCAAAACTTCAGGAATTTTTGAAGGACAAAGGGTTTTTGGATACAGGAGTCGCGACGGGAATCGTCGTCGACAAGACTACGGTCGATGCAATAAAAGCATTTCAGCAAAAATACAAAGGAGAGACGCTTCAAGATGGAAACATGCTCACACCCACCGGATATTGGCTCGGGTCAAGCATCTTAAAAGCAAATCAATTGATGGGGTGTGAGCCAAAGGGCTTATAAGTGGCTCAAGATTGTTCGTTTAAGGAAAGATTCCGTTGTGTTAAAATATGACGATAAACGATGCTGAAAATTTTCGCTAAACTATAGTCACACGGACGAGAGTAAAATTTATTTTGAGCTGAAGTAATTTTAAAAAGAGGTACGGTTCAAGGCTTGGATGATTTTGTTTGGGGTATATGCAGAGTTTTTACACTTATGTATACCTGCAAAGAATCAAGGTGCCGGATGAGGTTTTGAATATTTTTGCGAAAGAACATAGCAAGAGACTTCTTGACCCCCCATACGAATCTCAGACAAAAATTTACGAAGGCCTCTTGAGACTATTTTCTCCAAAACCAGAACGAGTTGGTTGGCTCCAAAAATTTCAAAATCGTTTTGGTTTAGGCAAATGAGAACTTAGGCTCTGATTCCCTATTCTTTACATTTACCCATCATGACCGTTATACTGTATGAATAATATGGATACTAAAAAAGTTCTTTCAATCGAAGATGACGCCTTTCTCTCAAGCCTTGTTTCCGGGAAATTAATTGAGACGGGCTTTTCGGTTATAACTGCAGGTACTGGAGCTGATGGCTTAGCCAAGGCAAAGCTTGAGCAGCCTGATCTTATTCTCCTTGATATCATGCTTCCTGACATGGGCGGGTTTGAGATCCTTGAGAGATTAAAGTCTGATCCCGACACTATGAAGATCCCTGTGATCATTCTTTCTAATCTCGGCGGGAGAGATGAGATCGAAAGAGGAGTAAAGCTCGGCGCTACATCATACTTGATCAAGTCCAATATTCTGCCACATGAAGTAGCGGAGATGGTCGAAAATCAGATCGCACGTGACGTGAAGAATTCGGGCACTATTGCGGCTTAATGGTAAAAAGTGTTGCTCTTTTGGTAAGCTAAGGCTTTGTTAAGAGCTAAAGTATCAAATCATATGGCAAAATTTAAAAAAATGTTCGAA
>JAYTUL010000082.1:0-14358 GCA_043744555.1 bacterium
GAGCGGGCTTACGCCGAACCGCTGTTTCGTTTTTTGTTTCATGCCCAATCATTTTAACTGCTAATTGGGTGTTGCAATTAATTGTTGAACTTAGGGAACGGTGAGTTGCAGTTACAGATTATGTATGGTATAGTGAAATAAATGAAGAAACCTGATAAAGAAATTCACCCAAGCATGATCCAGATACCTCTTTCGGAGTTTTTGGCTTCTTATAATAAGAACATGCCGGTAACATTTCCGCGCGCTTCTACGGCCTTATTGCTGCGTTTCCGCGAGGTCCATCCTGTGCTTTTTAAGCATGGTGACCTGTGGTCACTCGACCAACATCGCAAGAAATTCTTTGAATGGCTGCCGAGAAACGTCTAATTTTTCGCCACCTCAAAGCCACCCGACTTCGGGTGGCTTTGTTTAAGCAGTCTTTAGGTATCCTTGTCGACTGAAACAAGAAATTCATATTCTTTGACTACTTAATTCACGTATTACAATAAATACTTTCCATCCTCGAAGATAACCTCGCCGTCTGCGGTAACGCGATCGGCAACAGGGAAGAGGTCAACGTGGAACTTGGTCTTATGTGTGGTGATCCCTGCCTTCTTAAATACGCTGTGCTTTTCTCCCATCGAAAGATGCATACCAAGGATACGCTCAAAAGCAGTGATGTCTTGTAAGTAGCGCACGCGGGTGATGGCGCGATTTAGGCCGAAGCCTATCTCGCGAATGAGTGGGCGTTCGTAGAGCTTAATAGCTTCGACGATATCGACGAACGATTTCGGTGCGTCTTCCTGCCATCTTACAACCACGCCCTCATGCACATCAACACGAAACGGTTCGTGCATGTTGACTGAGAAATCACCGCCCGCATAAGCGTAGATCATGAATGAGCCGTTCATGCGAGAGAAATCGCGACTTTCAGTAAAGACCTCACCGATAGGGAAAGTGCCGCCGATATTCTCCATACCCGCATAGTCGCCGAGGTTTGGTTTGGGTGTCTCGAGTCCGCCGGTTACGACAAGCTCTACATCGCCACCCTTAATGCGCAGTTCTTGAGTGCTCTCTAGTTTGGCTTTAAGTTTGGGCCCTATGACGCGATACCAACTTGGGTCATACGCAAGAGCGTTAATATATACGTCCCAGACGTCTTCTGAGTTGCGGTGTAGGTGTGTATGTTCAATAACTTTGAGTTTCTTTTGAAAGAGATGCAGGCGGATACGAAATTCATTAAGGAGAAAATTCGAGGATTGTATCAGCACGACAAGGTCGTTTGGCTGCATCGCATCGATCGCCTCAATGATCGCGCTCTTCTCCAGTGTGTCGAAGTCGATAAAGCGAGCCTCGGGGAGTGCATTGCGATATCCCTCAGTGAGAATATTGGTTAGCCCGTATTGAGTATCAAAAATGACGAGGGCTCTTTCCTCTGGCTTGTGTTCAATCGAGAGTCGAACGATATCGGAGATGTTTCGGGTTGCAATTGTAACGAGTGCGAGGTTCATGGTGAAAGCCTAACATCGCAGACGACAAAGGTAAACATACTTACTCGAGTCTGTGACAAGCTTGGTGTATACGATTCACTGAAATTACATACTTTTTCCGTCGAATGGAGTTGCTTCGATGTCATCGAGATCGACACCGTCTAGGCAGCGGACATTCACTGCGACACTTTCGCTTCCGTCCGGGCTTTTGCCCATTCCAAATGCCTCGACGCCGCACTCTTTACAGAAGCGGTGCCTGATGCGCATAGTGTTAAAGCGATAGTCTTTGAGCTCGCCCTCACCGAGTCGCAGCCGGAATTGGTTTGCTGGCACGAAGGTAAGCAGTAATCCACGCTTGAGGCAGATAGAACAGTTGCATGAGATTACCTTGTCGAGCTCGGTGTCGACTTCGAAGCTCACTTTGCCACAGTGACAGCCGCCCATATATGTTTTCATGCCTCGATGATAGCACTCTTTGGCGCAATGGAAAGAGCTGAGCTAGTTCATTCAGTGTTGAGGCACTGCTCGGAAGCGCTATTGAACTTGAGGACATCTTACTCCGACATGTAAAAATTTAAGTTCTTAACACGGGAGTAGAAGTACGAACTTCAGCTGATATAATAGTAGGGTCAATATGAAAAGATTAACTCTGTATCTATATACGCATAAGACTCTCGTTGCCCTTGTGGTTTTTTCATTTTGTATCTGCACGTATTTCTTGACTCTACGCATAAGTGATGAGCTCAAGCAATCATACAAAAATGATCTTTCTGTGCTCATCCGTGACCGACAGGGAAAAATTCTGCAAACACAGCCGAACAAAAGAGGGGAATATATGACGACCTCACGAAGCTCAGCTCGGCTTAATGAACTTGTGGTTGGTTCAGAGGATAAATATTTTTATTTTCACCTTGGGGTGAATCCCGTGAGTGCATTGCGCGCATTATGGTACAGGTATTTTTATGCTGGACATACGGGAGGTAGTACCATTACGCAGCAATTAGCGAAAAATCTCCTCCATCATGAGAATGAGCGCACGGTCACAAATAAACTTACTGAACTATTTGCCGCGATATCGCTTGAGTCGCACACTAATAAAAAGGAAATTCTCGCGATGTATCTCGATAGTGCATATGTCGGCGATCAAGTTCGTGGCGTTGAAAGCGGAGCGCGGCATTACTTCGGAAAGGATGCTGCTGCGCTTTCTGACGGCGAGATACTCGAGTTACTCGCACTCTTCCAGTCACCGTCATTTCGCCCTGGAACTGCTGGAAATATCGAGCGCGCAAAAGCTATAGGCAGTCGTGTCGGAGTAACCGAGTTCGAGCCCTACAATGCCCCTCCTCGTTCTGTCGCTGACGTAAGAAGATCTCCTGCAATGTTTGAGCTTTCAACATTTGCAGACTGCAAGATCTCCTGCAGTCTTTCTGTTGATGAAGGTCTTACCGAAGAGATACGAAATATCATCAGGGAGAACCTTTCTTCCGCGAAGTTTGAGAGCGTGGGCAATGCAGCAGTTGCGGTCATTCGCGTCGGCAAGAATAACGAGCCAAATCACTTGCTCGCGCTTGTCGGCTCACCTGATCCGTATGGTGAAACGAAAGGCAATCAAATAAACATGGCGCTTGCTGCCCGCCCAATAGGTTCGACATGGAAGCCTTTCATCTATAGCAAGGCTATCGAGGCGGGGGCGCGTCCGTACACCATCATCGACGATAGTGAGTACCGCTATGAGATAGGTACAGGTTATGCGTTTTATCCCAAGAATTACGATGGATTATATCGTGGTAGGGTGACCTTGCATTACGCCATCTCCAACAGTTTGAATGTGCCTGCAGTAAGGGCGCTTGAGTTCGATGGCATATCTGATTTCACGCGATTCATGGAAGGACCTCTTGGCTTTATCCCAAAGCAATCGCTCGATACGTATCAACTCTCCATAGCTCTGGGAGGACTTGAGATGAACCCGCTACTTCTCGCAGAATATTTTACAGTCTTCCCGCGTGGAGGAATACTTGCGCCACTAGCGCTTATGGAAAACACGCCTCTCAGTATTCCTATGTGGGCACCCGCACCAGCAGAAATGGGGAAGGATGGAGTGAGAAGGATTTTCAGCGCAACGACAACGCAAATAATGAACAGAATGCTTTCCGATCGGCTGATGGGTGTTGAACAATTCGGACTCGAGAGTAATCTTAACCTGCCGTTTCAGGGATATGCGGTAAAAACAGGGACGACGTATGATTACCATGACAGTTGGACCATTGGTTATACCAGAGACATTGTTGTGGTTGCATGGATCGGTAATAGCAACAATAAAGCGATGGATCTTCTTTCCGGTGCGCGAGGAGCAGGGAAGATCTGGCATGATACGATGTCACTTCTGTATGCTCGGGGAGATATAACTACAGGGCCGTTCGACGATTCAGCACTTGTGGACGTGGTTACGCCAGAAGGTATGTCGTTTGGATTTGCGGGTGATGATGTCTCAGTCCTGCGTACGATAATGCAGTCTGCAAAAGCATCACACACGAGGATTGTGCTTGAGCCACACGATGGAGATGTGCTTTTGTATGAGATGGGAATGAGCGTTCCACTACGCGCAGAGGAGCCGCTCATATGGCGGGTGGATGGCAAAACCATTGCACGCGGAACAAATGAACACTGGACCCCCGAGAGTGCGGGTGAGTATGTCATAACCGCACTCTCTCAAAGCGGAGATATCGTCGATACCCTTCATATTCATATAAATAAATAAAATAACCCGTCTGTTTCGTACGGGTTATTTGGAAATGGTGTGTAAGTAAACTTTTTCTATTGCCAAATTGTTGGAGTATTTTGTTATTAATACCTACACTAAAGTGTAGGCATTGCTAACTGTGGTACCCACATACTATAGTTAGCATATGCCAGTATTAAATGGAAAATATGTCCCGCTCTCACAAGACGTGGTTGAGGCGTCACTTCCTAGGGAGGTATGCACGCTTGAAAGACCACAGCAAGAGTATGCGAGCTTCTACGATATTAACTACATAAACTCAGGACTGCTAGTTGCCCTGATTGTTATTGTTTATGTGCTGTTGAGAGAGAAATGGAGCAAAGTAAAAAATATTTCTTACTGGGTATGCAAACATTACCTTGTTGTGGCACTCGTGCTGATTTCATCCATACTCACAATCTCACTTATTCTCGGGAGCATTGCCAGCTACGAAAAAACAAAATTCACGAATGGTGTATTAAATCAATTTTATATAAAACGCTACAAAGATACTCCCGAATATAAGGAATACCTTAAATCATGTAGCTGGAAATACTCTGACTCAGAGGCCAGTGGCACTCTAAAAACCTCAAAATAGGGTAACCCAGTTTTACTTTCAGTTACTTTATTCTTTCTTCGTCACCGTAAAGATCTCACCGCCACTACGTCCAAAGTTTTCGGGTGTGTAGAGTTCGCTCACTACGAGTGGAAGGTGTTGATAGACTCCTGGCACAAGTGCGCGAACATAATATTCGTAAACATATTCTCCCGGCGCAAGTTCCGAGATATAGGCAAATATTCTGTCATCGTGATTTTCAACAGATGTGGGGTAGAGTTTTGCGATATATGTCCTGACTCCGCCATAGTCATCGTCCTGCACTGTGCCATCTGTGCTTGTGAGCGGTCCGGCGCCTCCTGACCCGAACGAGAAGATAGAGGCAATGACGCGCGTGGGCCAAGAAGCGTGCTTCGCTGGGCTTGCCAACCCGAGACTGGACGCATCGTTTGAGGTATTCTCGCCCATAACCAGCGAATGATCTTCCGTAGCAAGGCCCTGATTCACTATCTCGACCCCAGCGGGTATGAAATCCTCAAGCCCCACACGGTATCGGGTGACCCCGGTCTTTATGGTGACACGGCCATGCAGCACCTCTCCCTGCACAGCATTTGTGACGGGGTGCTGAAATTTCGTATCATCTTGTCTGTAGAGTGCACGTTCTACAGCAAATCCTTCATCGCGAGGTGGAATCTTGTCCGCTGGCAGGTAGTACTTCAGACTAAGATCATAGTAATAAGCATCTGATTGTTTGCCGAGATCTTTTTTTGTGAAGTTAATGCTTTGTGAGACTCCGGGAGTGAGTGAGGTCATGGGTACTGAGGTTGCGAATGTGTCAGTGATATTTTTCTTATCGAACACCTCTCTCAGGAGTGGTTTACCACTTATGTCCACGCTCAACTCTTCGTGCGCACTGCCTTCCTTTTTCCATGCTAGATACTGTGTCACCGCATCAATGACGGTAATTGAAGAGTATGTGGACTCCCATCCTCCAGATTTGGTCTTTGATTTTTTTATACTTCGCAAGTAGCCCTCGAGTAGGGGAGACTCCCGCTCTGATTCTGAGAATGCCTTGAGCGCGAGAGCGGTATCAGCAAGTTCATCTGTAATGTACGAATAACCCGAACTGACTGCGCTCTTGACGATAGTCCCTCTCGCATCTATAACACTCCTATTCTCAAATTCTGAAAAGATCCGGTTTGTGGCAAACAGACCGAGATGCTGTTTTGTGGCAAGGATCGCGAGGTACGAGAGTGCGGGTGTGCTCAGTTTCGAAACAAGCTCTTTGTTCGCTGCATACGCCGCTATCTTTGGTGCCAGTGTTTCGCTCAAAGCTCTGTCATTCATACGAGAGAGAATATACGCACTGGCAATGGTGTCATCTGCACTCGGAATGTATCCGGGGCGTGGATAGCTCACCCAATTGAACACATAGCGCGCAGCGGAAGCCATCTTTTCTTTGTCGACAACATAGCCAGCGTCTTTTAGGTCGAGATAGGTTTCTAGTGTTGCTCGCGTGAGCCAGAAATCTTCTGGGGTGTTCGCATAAAAGGCGACACCGCCGTCCGCACCTTCATTTTGATACAGTTTAGCGAGCCCAAGCGCCACAATCTCATCCGTTGTATAGCTTTTGCCATTCGTCATGTAAGGCGAAAAGAGGATAGGTGTGGTCGTTCCGAATAATGTGTCACTTTTTTTGACCAGTGCAATGGTTCGTAATTTCGAAGCGACCTGCTCGCTGCACTCGTATGGATAAAGTATCATCCCTCGGATTGCATCATTCAATATCGATGCCATGGTCGCACTGACGGAGATGGTAAGACCGCCTCTATCTGGGACGACATTTTTTGGCAGGAAAAGGCGCTCTTTCCACGTAGCATCTGTCACTCTTCCGGCTGACGCGGTATGTTCATAGGTATCATTGCGCTCAATTGGAAAAGATGAATTTACCTCATCCTGAAACTGGGCATTTTTGGCCGAAAAGGTGAACGAATGTTGCCCTTCCTCAATCGACGAAGGTGCCAAGGCAGGAAATGATACCGAAAGAGATGTGTGTGGCTCGATCGTTACCCTAGCTGCGCTATTTCCAGTCAGGCGGAGTGTAGGTGAACTAATGCTTACATCAAGGGTTTGTTTCACCTCAGATTCATTGAACACCGTTCCCCCCACTGAGAAGGTGTCACCAGGCAGGATGAATCTTGGTTTGAGCGGAACTGCCATTATGGTTTTCCTTGAGGTAAGGCTTACATACGAAGCACCAAGTTTTGTATCCTTCGTGATGCCTACGCTCTCAACCTGCCACTCAGTAAGATTGTCGGGCAATGTGAAGTGTACAACTGCACGTCCGTTCGCATCGCTTTCGACTGCACCAACCCACAATGCTGTATCGCGAAATACTCCACGTTTTTTCTTTTCGAGATCATCACCGCCTCCGCCCGAGCCTCCCTTAGTGCCCGTGGGTATCTCAGCGACCGTAAGCACATTCTTTACATTCGAGAGTGTGCGGATAACGACCGGTTGGCCGCCATAAAATAACGCGACAGGATTTTTTTTGGGATTCCCCACTAGGGCAAGGACACTCATGTCGACGACAGCAATTGATGTCTCACCCCTGACAGGCTTACCCTCCGAGTCAGTGATATGGATATTGAGTGTAACATCTTCACCCGGAAGATATTGCTTTTTATTCGAAACGACATCGATTGTGAGTTCTTTTTGCTTTGTGCCTACTGAGAAAGAGATATCGCCGTACTTCACCTCGGGACCAGGAGCAAGCAGCAGTACTTGTGCTGAAATGTTCGGTATATAGCGCTCGGTGATAGGGAAGCTATATTCGGTAAGTTGGGAGGTAAGGTTAAACACTTTACGCTCATAGATATCTCCTCGGACAATCGTCACCAACGCTTTTGCATTGGGGTAAGGAGATTTGATTATAAAGTGAGCTGTTTCTCCTACAGTGAGTGTTGTTTTGTCGCTGGTAAGTTCGAGTGATGCGTTATTCGTAGGTTTGATCTCGGCATTGCCACTACCCGCAACATAAATGTCATAAGTAGCACTCACGGTATTTCCTCGCTCATCCTGCCCCGAGAGAACGAATTCATATTCTCCAGCATCACCTGCCACAAATTTATAGCTGCCGTTTCCGTGTGCGTCAGTGGCAAGCTTATCTTTAGAGACCTTCGTGAGGCTGCGTTCTGAGCGGTAATAATAGTTACCATCAACTTCCTGTCTTTTGTAAGACTTCCATTCGACGCGGTCGAGTTCAATGTCAAGACCGCTCACGGCGATTGGTGCGCCCTTCGTATCAACCGTCTTTATCTTGACTGTGCCTTCCTGTCCTTTGACAAAAAAATTCTGTTCAATAGTGAGGCCTGCATAGAATGTGCCGCGATGAAGGATGAATGAATGTTCGGAAGACACTGACTGGCCATTTTCATTCTTCACCGTAATGCGGATAGTGAGCAGTTTGCTAGATGATCTTGTGCTCACGCTAAAAAGTTTATCAATAGATAGTTCCTGAGACAGGACCGCCTTGCCGTCTTTGTTTGTTTTGAGTTTACCGCCTGTAATGTAGTGATCACCATACCAACCGTTTTCGCGGTCGTACCACGCTGCACCGAAATTGAAGTACTCGTCGGAATAACGGTCAAAATAATATTCCTGTGAGACGATCTTATACTCAACATCTGCGCCGGCAACCGGCACCCCGAAGTAGTAATTCGCATCTAAGGTGAATTTTGCGGTATCTCCAGATATGTACTCTTCTTTATCTGCGGCAATTGCGACCTTAAACTGGGGGGCAACATATTCTTCGACCTGAAAAGAGCCAGAACCGCCCGCCTTCGTGCCTATCTGGTAATAGCCGAGTGGTGCCTTGCTGTCTAAAATAAAGCTCATTTCGAAGGTTCCGTATTTTGACATCCCGACCTCTTGTGAGCGCAGAGTAGCGTAGCGTGAATCACGAATATCTACAGTCGTACTTGCTTTGACCGTTTCATAATTCCCGTCATAGCCGATGCGAGCAATTCCCTTGATGTGCACCGTGTCACCCGGCCGGTAAATAGGCCTGTCAGTGTAAACGTATTCAGGACGATCGGCGTTAACTCCGGAGACATAAGAAAGAGCATCACTTTGGGTAGAAATAACCGCACTTTCTGAGACGTTACTGCCTTCTTCTTTGTTTCTATATTCAACTATCGCCCCGACAATGTTATCCGCGGAGGGCATCAATGTAATTCCCTCGGCGTCCGTATTTTTTGCCGGTAAAGCAATGAGTGTCGCGTTTGCTCCTTGCCCGCGCATTGCGTAGGCGGTCACAGAAGCGCCGGATAGGGGAGCGGCAGAGAGGGCATCATTTACCCAGTATAGATTGGTCGGCCATTTGCCGCGCATGAATTCAGCCTGCGTCTCAGTGTCAGTCACTTGAGAGTTTCCGTAATTATAATCATTTCGTTCTGCTTGCTTTGCGCCGACAGCAATGTGTGTAACTGTAAGGAAAGTCTTTTCGAAGAGCTGATCTCCAAATACATACGAAGGCTTTCCTCCATTATTCCAGTTTGTCGACTGGATCCGTCTATACTCAGGATTTGAGAATACCACAACGAAGTTTCCTGTCGGATCTTTATAAAACTCATGCAGATCGATCTGGAAATACTTTCGTGTTGCATATGAAGACGGTAGGGTAATGTGCTTCGAGTGCTTTTCGCTACATTCAAGCCCGCCCGCACTTGTAGTGATACTTGGCATCGATACACGATAGCGAAGCATAGTGAGGGCGCTTACTTTGCACACCGTCATATCAACTGCATCCATAAAATCCAGACCATACGATAGTTTGGTTCTATCAGGAGGCGTCATCAGAACTATGGGCTGTAGATGTGTGAAGCCTTTCGCGAGTGGGTCAGCATCCTCGGTAGTAAAGTCGAGTGTCTTCGATGAGTGCTGTCCAAAGGGGTCATCAAGCGTGATCGATAGGTGGTAGTCGAATTTAGGCACAAGTCCATATTGAATCGATGTCTGATAGGTGCCAATGGGGCAGCTCTTCTCGCCTCCGAGAGGTGTGGTGACCACGAGATATGATCCTTGCCAATTCCATTTGCCGAGCATCATGTTGGCATGAATTTTTTTATAAAAATCATTCTCTTCAGGTTGCAAAATGACTCCTGTGCTACAGATCGACAGGTGAGTCATGCTTGCGCCCTTTTCTCCCTGCTGTGGGAGCGTAGAGAGGATCTCAAATTTTGGATACGTGGTAAATGATTCTTCGATCGAATTGGGGAGAAGTGTCACGCCCGAGGTATTTACGAGTTTTTTGATGACGAGTTTTGATGTCTCACCCAAAGTAAATTTTGATGCGTCGAAGGTAACAAGCAAAGTAGAATGATCGGGTACTTTAGGGCAGTTTGATGTGTCGACCTCTTCACCCGGATTAGGTTCTTTGCACTTTTCGTCATATAGGACATTTACCACTGCTTTTCCCACGATATTTGATGCAGCAAGATCTATCGGTTCGCCAGTAGATAGTACGAGAGTACCGCTTGGGTCGAAGTATGAAGGAGCGACCTGGCTACTCTTTTCTGAACGCGCAGTTACTGATTCGATGACCTTATGCACGTGAAATGACTGAGAAAGAGGACTGGTAAGTGTGATGTCGCCCTCGGCCGGTACTGCACCTTTGAGAGATAGGGAAATGTAGGTATCAAAATCCCACAAAAATTTTCTTCCGTGTGAGTCTTTTTCAGGATAGATCTCGAGTAAGGATCTGTCGGTAAGTGTCCGTTGTTTACCGCTCGGTTCATCATAAGTTGCCCTTGTGCCATATGAGAGTACGAACGGCATTATTCCCGCCGTTGAAGTAAGCGTGAGGAGTGACCTCGTCTTTTCCAGATCGATGGGTTGATCAAAGTAGATACGCAAAGGCTGATCATGCGCCAATTCCTGCGCTGTAGGTATTGGAAATTGGTTCTGGTAACCAAGCGTTCGCGTTGTGAACGAGTGGGAAAAATTTGCGACTTTCACCCCGTCTTCCGACACGAAGCCATCGGAAACTGAAATCGTATAGTGCGAAGAGCGCATAAGCCTTGTCTCTGGAATGAATTCGAGTGTACGTGTGGTAACCCATTTCCACCTGCCGGGAGTCGGGGGTGTTACGACCACGGGAACTGATATGTCCGCCATTTCAGAGAGCGTGCTGAGGGCGACCATTGGCCTGCTGAACATGACCGTAATGTGTGAATACTCATTTACCTCACTTTCTTGTTTGGGGAACACAGCGAGCACTGTTGGATCCTTATCGACTGAGAACATCTTTTCCAGTCTGACTGCTTGAGTGTCGAGTGTCGCAAGATAGTGTTTACCCACGGCAAGCTTTTCATCTGGAAGATAGCGATATATCTTAGTTTCAGTTTCGGCTTTGGCATTATTTTGAAGCCAACGACCCTTGATCTCGGGAGAAAAATGTAGCGAGACGGCTGGATCAAAATTGCTTACCCAGCTACCCTCTGGCAGCAAAATTGGTATTGCCGCACTTTCAGATATCTTGTCTGGCACAAGCGTATATTGCTCACTCTGTACTGTTTTGTTAGTGCTCAGGTGGCTATGTATGGCAAAACCGACGAAAAAAATAAGCATCGACGCCAATAGAAGCAAAACACTTCTCACCTGAAATACTTTTTTAAAAAACTTATTATTAATATACCCCCCAAATTGAGAAAGAGAATTAAGCATGTGCTTAATTATATACTATAATTTGACGTTGATGGAGCCGTGCATCGCGGACACGACACTATGGGAAATATGACCATATGTATATGCACAAAGACCTGTACTGAAAGTAATAATGCAATGCGTAAAAAATAAAAGCTTTTCTTTCCGTCAACGATATTATAGTCTTGTTTATAAGGCATATGTATCAGGTACTCTTATTTTATAAATACGTCACGATTACAGACCCGCACAAACTCATGCGGGATTTGCGGGTATTGTGTGAGAAATATGAACTCAAGGGTCGGATCCTTGTTGCACACGAAGGCATCAACGGCACGGTCGAAGGCCACACTGAAGCGACGGAGCAGTTCGCTCTCGAATTCATGTGCGACGAGCGTTTTGCTGATGTGCGTATCAAGCGAAGTGCGGGCACGGGCGAGTCCTTTCCTAAGCTTATGATCAAGGTCAAAGATGAGATCGTCCGTACTAAATTTTCACAAGAAGAAGCTGATCCACGAGTCCGCACCGCGCCTAGGCTTAAGCCAGAAGAGCTGCATGAGTGGTATAAGAACGACAAGGATTTTGTCGTCGTCGATATGCGCAATAGTTATGAATATATTTCAGGACATTTCAAGAATGCTATCGATCCGGGTCTAGAAAATTCTCGTGATCTCCCCGAGGCAATAAAAGCGCTCGAGCCCCTGAAGGATAAAACCGTGCTCACTGTCTGCACGGGCGGGGTGCGCTGTGAAAAGATGTCTGCTTATCTTATGAGTCAGGGTTTTAAAGATGTGTATCAGCTCGAGGACGGAATACACGCGTATATGGAGAAATATCCGGGTAAGAATTTTCTCGGCACGCTCTACACATTTGATCAACGTTTGACAATGCACTTTGGCGGAAAGGAACGAGAGGTCATAGGCATCTGTAAACTCTGTAAGGCTAAAACTGAGCAGTACGTGAATTGCATGAATGATCTTTGCCATCTGCACTTTCTCGCCTGTGTGGGTTGCGCACCCATTCAGCAGGTTTACTGTAGCCTAGAGTGCAGTACCCTCGTCGTGATAGGGAAAGCATAAACATGTATTACGTTTATCTTCTCCTCTGCAAAGATAAGACCCTATATACAGGAATTACCACAGACATAGAACGCAGGCTTCAAGAACACAAGAGCGGGAAAGGCGGCCATTATACTCGCGCGCACGGAGCTCTCCGCATGCACTATAGTGAGGTGCACAAAGACAGAAGCAGTGCCTCGAAGCGAGAAGCAGAGATCAAAAAATTGTCTCGTACACAAAAACTCAAGCTCAAGCAGAAAGGTGTAGGCTAGTTTCATGCCACTATATCTCGGTTTGCCAAATGAAGATAGATAATTTCTGATGATTTATTATTGCCATCAAATATGATATATTTTGGGGTACGAGTTTGCTTGCGAAATCGACTTGTGAGCGATATCCGTACTTAAAGTATTCAATTATCATTTATAACAATATATGAAACACAATGTTGAAGAAGAAGAATCAATGCCAAGCGTGGAGCCACTCCACGAAGAAGAACATGTAGAAGAAAAAAAGGAGGTCATGATAAGCATGCGTGCGCTCCGCATTGCCGGCGCGGTTATCGTTCTACTCGCTGTGGCATATTTTGCAAAAGGTCTATTTATCGCCGCCATGGTTAATGGCTCTCCCATAAGCCGCATGCAGGTCATTCATCAGCTTGAAAAATCAGGAGGAAAAGCTGCCCTCGAAACGCTTATCACCCGCAAGCTTATTGTTGATGCCGCAAAGAATCAAGGTATCAAGGTGACCGATGAAGAAGTGGCAGCAGAAATAAAGAAGGTTGAAGTGCAAGTGCAAGGAGCAGGGCAGGGGCTCACGCTCGACGCAGTTCTGCTTCAGCGCGGAATGACGCGCGATGATCTCAAGACACAGATCGTCCTCCAGAAGCAGGTTGAGAAATTGCTCGGAGACAAAGTGACCGTCACAGATAGAGAGGTAGATAAATATATCGCTGACAATAAACTTACATTGCCAAAGGCAGAAGAAGCTGCTGATCGCGCACAGATAAATGATCAGTTAAAACAACAAAAGATCTCGAGTCAGGGTCAGGCATATGTTGAATCCTTGCGCACGGGTTCATCGGTCAGCTATTTCGTAAAATACTAATATAGGACTTCCGCAAAACGCGAACTACTTCGTTGCGTTTCCTTACAGGAACTGTCCACTTGTTGGACTCTTTCTTAGTTGCACTTGAAAGATCCTCAACAAGTCTTGCGCCACGAGGAGCAACTCATGGCTCACCTCTACGACTCAGTCAACATATATGCGACCAAATTTTCATGACGGTATTCCGTCATTGAAAATGGAAGCGACTTTGTTTTCTTTTGAACTTTGTGAATTAGAAAACAAGAAGTACTCTAGTGGTGTACTCTCTGTGGTGAATATGCCTTCCCCCACGGGCACTTCCAAATTTATACTCCTTTCAGTCGTTAAATTTCAGGTCGGCCAAGGCACTCCCAAATTTATACTCCTTTCAGTCGTTAAATTTCAGGTCGGCCAAGGCACTCCCAAGTTTATACTCCTTTCAGTCGTTAAATTTTAGGTCGTTCACTGTTTCTCCGCGCCTCGAATTTGAGACCTAAAATTTCATCGAGCGACCCAATTCTACTTAGTGGTAACCCACTTAGAAGAATGCGAGTGCCTACGGCTCGCGAGTACTGAAATTTGGAAATACTCAAGGTGGTGCATCGTTTTGAGTAAGTCCTATAATATTCGGCTTAATGGTAAAAAGTGTTGCTCTTTTGGTAAGCTAAGGCTTTGTTAAGAGCTAAAGTATCAAATCATATGGCAAAATTTAAAAAAATGTTCGAA
>JAYTUL010000083.1:0-3419 GCA_043744555.1 bacterium
TTCATTAGGTTTCTCATAACTGATATTCCCTAGTATATGTATGGCGAGAATACTGTCAAGCACATCGATTTATGGGGAATAAGTGTGGACAACTCGCCCTCTAAAATAGCAAGCATTTGCTTGACATTTTGTGATATAATCATTCTAAAATTTCTGTCTTCATCGCAAATTACCTATACCCTGCTTTAATAATTCCCAAAAATTCATGTGTATGTGATAAAATGATTTCTTCGATAAGTGAAATATCGCTTATCGAGACTACCTCAAAGCTTACTCAGCCTTAACTAAAAAAGACATGAAAAATGGATTTGTCGTTAATCTCGAGCTCGAAACTATCAAAAATACTGACTATCGCCGCGTACTTTACACCGCAGAAAACATTCAGCTGGTGCTTATGAACCTACTCCCCGACGAGGAAATAGGTGAAGAAGTGCATGAACTCGACCAATTTATCCGCATTGATGAGGGTGTTGCTACTGTAGTGCTTAATGGAATTGAGCAGGAACTACAAGATGGCTATGCCGTCGTTATCCCCGCAGGCGTGAAGCATAATGTTATTAACAAATCAGAAGAACCAATAAAGCTGTATTCTCTCTATGGGCCACCTGAGCACAAAGATGCTTTAGTTGAAAAAACAAAAAAAGACGAGCACGAAGAGCACTTTGATGGAAAGACAACGGAATAACCGAGACCGAGAAGTCTACTGACACTTTTCTGCTCGCAACAAAGAAGCCCCGATTTCCTTTATGAGGTCGGCAGCGGCATGTCATAGCCATCATGATGGAAGTTGCTATTTATTCACTAATTTTCTTTTCCATCTCCTTGCGCGCGATTTCAATTTGCTCTGGGGTGGCGACAAGATTTCCGAGCTCATCGACAGTAGCTCCGGTTCTAAAGAGCTCATCCAGAACAATATCTCGAGTTACTTCTGAAACCTCTTCGGCTTGGTTTTGCAACGCTTCCCTTTCCATGTATTTATCATGACATCTCTTTAAGTCATAACCACTCCAAACAATAGTGCCAATAGCCAGGCCAGGACCGACTCCAGGTATGGTCAATGCCCCGAGACCAGCAAAGCCTTTTATTATCGATGTTTTTTGAAGTTTATCTTCCTCAATTCTTATGTCTTTTGCTTTTCCAAAACTTACTTCAGCAAGACCCTGATATAACTTGAATTTTCCAATGTCTTCGCTTGGAACAAACACTTCGTCTGTTTGCCCTGCAATCTCGCCTTCTTTTGATGCTTCTAAACTCATGGTTAAAAAATTATTGATAATAAACGGTTAGCGCTTCTCCAGGATCTCGATGCGAATCTCCTTTATGAGGTCAGCCGCCGCATCCTTCCCTCCTAAGCCAAATGCCAGTCCACCCGCAAGTGCAAGCATGGCGATGATACCAGTGAAGAGAATGCTCATATACTGTGCAGCGATACCGAGCTGCGAGAGCGCGATCATGAATGCGAAGATCCATATTGCAGAGCGAGTCATACTACCTAAGATATTGGCCATATTCGAGCCCATAGCCTTTGTGGCACCTGAAACCATTCCACTCAAAAGATCGGAAGCAACCGAGGCGATAAAGAGGATAATAGCGGCAACAATGACCTGTGGTATGTACACGAGGACTTCGTTCAAGAATGTATTTACTTGTGTGAGTCCGAGAATATTGAATGCGGGAATAAGAAAAACAAGTATGAAAAAAATCTTGGCAAGCCAACCGACAAATGCTCCTGTGTTCATTTTGTATCCAGCACGAAGAAGAAACTTATCGACTCCTGCCTTCGTAAGCCACTCATCAGCTTTCATGGTGTCCACAAGCTGCTGTACCACGCGCCCGACTGCGGCACCGAATATCCAACCGACGATGACGAACAATAATGCGACGAGTATCTTTGGTACCAGATCTGCAACACCTGCGCTAAGAGATTGGACTGACTGCACAAACTCGCTTCGTAACATATCGAACATAAATATGGTATTTAGTATTAGTTAATAGGGTTATTCCCTACCCATTATTATACCAAGCCAGCTCGAAAGTGGAAAACGGGTGTATAACAAGTGTATAAATAGGGGAAAAGTTAGGGATTACAGTAGTATAATTGCCATTTTTTGTATTATGGCTCCCTGTCCCTTGGTTTTCGTGCGTCAATTATCTATGGGTCAACTGATTATTGTGGATGGAGATCGCAAATATTAAAATAAGTTCAATTTATTCAACACTACCAAATGCGGGTAGTCGATGATGTCACGGATGAATTTGTCGTAGATGCCGAAGCGATACTCAAAGTCAGGAGTTTCCATTATGCCGTAAGTGAGCTCTTTTCCGAGTTCTGCTTCGAGGCGGCGAAGGACGCCTTCAATGATCGGCTTCTTCAATTTGTCACCCACTAAGAGCACATCGACACGTGAGTCAGTCTCATCGAGAAAAATTCCGGAAACAATGATGAGCTTCATTTGTCCGCAGTTCTTGAAGCGGGCTGCCACGTCTTCTTTGCCGAGTGCTATCTCCGTGACCAGTGCGCGCAGTGCTGCGAGATATGCGAAGCTTACATCAAGCCCGTACCCGCTCACCTTACGCTTCTCCATTTCTCCATTGCCTGATTTTGCCGGCTTCATCTTTATCACAACGCGCGACTTGATGAGTCCGATGTCTTCGAGGAGCTTAATCTCCTTACGGAGAGTGTCGCCTGAGATCTTACTGCGCTTTCCCATCTCCGTCTTATCGAACACATCTTCAGGGTTCATAAGAAAAAGACGCATGAGTTTCACGCGTGATGATGAGCCGAAGAGTCTCCCTAGAACGTCCATTGAGATTTATTTTACTATGACAAGAGAGAAACGGAAAGGGTGATCTTCACACTTTCCTTCCGAACGCTGTCATAGCGAGGCTTTGCGTACTATCTCTCCACATACTCCGCCAGTCTTTCATGCGCTATTTTGTCTATAAAAAAACCGCACCATAGGATGCGGGATTTGACTAATCGGGCGTATCATCAGACTCTATAGTCCGACGATACGCTCCATTTCTTTCATCTGGCCGTAGGCATGAGCGGGTGTTATCAACCTTCTTGGTAAAACCTCAAAACGGGTGATGTCACTCAGGACAATGGTAACCTTCTGCTGTTCCTTTAGAGTGGTGAGAGTTATCGAGTCACTTGAGGTGCCTTCCGTAGCAAAATGGTGACCCGAGAGTACGCCACGGACAGGATTGGGGTGCTTGATGGTGGCGATACGGACTTCTTGCATTTCGCTTACGAGCTCGACTAGATGAGTGCGAATCGTCATGCATATATCACTCACGTTAACGCACGTGCGCGGTCTTATCATGGTTTACTCCCTTTGTGGTAAAGATCAGTGCTGTGCAGCGAAAAATTTCGGCAGTGCAAGATTGTGCGTTTTGGGGTCGAACTTCGTCGACAC
>JAYTUL010000084.1:0-13110 GCA_043744555.1 bacterium
CCCTTTGGTCATTAAAATTTAGGTCGGCACATGGAATAGGAATTCCAGTGCACTTCCAATTTTATATTCCCTTTGGTCATTAAAATTTAGGTCGCTCGGAGGAAGTAAGATTAATACCCAAAATCATTCATTTGTTATAGAATATAAACTATGCCTATTATTCTTTTTTTCCTCATCTTATTGCTGCTTGTTGTTGCTCACGAATTCGGTCACTTCATCGTTGCAAAGAAAGCAGGTATCCGTGTCGATGAATTTGCATTTGGATTTCCACCCAAGATCTTCGGTAAGAAGTTCGGAGAAACCACATATTCATTCAACGCACTCCCACTAGGAGGCTATGTAAAGATCTATGGTGAGAATCCAAACGATGTGTCCGATCACGACAGAAAGCGTAGTTTTGCTGCACAGCCGCGTGTCATACAGGCGGGGGTTGTCATTGCCGGCATAATATTCAACATCTTGCTTGCGTGGATCCTTTTGTCCCTCGTGCTCATGATTGGTATCCCCGCGTCAGCCGATAGTGAGGATGGAGCCGCAGTGCGTGCACCAAAACTCATGATCACCGATACTGCCAAGCTCGGCCCTGCCTCAGTTTCGGGAATAGTCGCCGGCGACATAATCAAAAGCGTCTCTGACGGCACTCAAACACTACAAGCAACAAGTGCCGAGGTCGTCTCTGACTTTATTGCTCCGAGAGAGGGCGTTCCACTTACGATCGCATATGATCATAAGGGTGAGATGAAACAGGTGGTTATCACTCCCGTAAAGGGAATCTCGCAAAAGGGTGCCGCTATCGGCATCTATATGGACATGGTTGGGACGCTCCAATATTCGTTTTTCCCTGCTATCGTACATGGTGGAGAGAAGACATATCTTTACACAAAGCTCACTGCTATAGGAATATATGACTTCATCAGCACCGCAGTCATTGGTCGCGCAGATTTCTCACAGGTAACAGGACCAGTCGGTATCGTGAATGCTGTAGGTGACGCAGCTGGACTTGGTTTGGCTAACCTGATACTTTTCACCGCACTTATCTCCATCAACCTCGCAGTGATAAACGTCTTGCCGTTTCCAGCTCTTGATGGTGGCAGGCTACTCTTCATTATTATTGAGGCAATAACCCGCAAACCAATGAATGCAAGTATTTCCAACAGTCTGAATTTTATTGGATTCGCACTCCTCATGCTCTTGATGGTTGCGGTCACTTGGCACGACATAGCAAAGCTCATACATTAAAATCTGCTCGCTAAATATTAAAAGCAAAAAATCGTCCGATGCTAAGGCAGCATACTTCATCTTACTTTAGGGTATCTGAAGAATTCGCTACCAGCCAAGAAAACGGCAATGAGAGTAAAGTCTCCAAGTACCATTATGACTGGGTGGAATTTGCATAGACATATAGACCCACTGCTTCTATCGCTAAACTGAGCAGGGCAGCGATGAATTACTTACTTGATTATGATCGAGAGGGTGGAGCATGCCTTCTGCATCTCAGTACTCCATAAAACAAAAAGAAACCTATTGGGAAGTCCAGAAGCCCGTATTCGTCAGTACTCATGTTTGCCAGAGAGAAGAACGTTGCGTTTCTTGATATCACTTACAAATAGTTCTCTCAAACACTATGCGCGTTAGCGCACAGTGTTTGAGAAGTTTAGATAACAAAAAACCACTTGCTTGCGGACAAGTGGTTTATTGTTTTCTACCACCCTGCATCTGTACAATATCGACGTTGTACGTTGACGCTGCGGTTAATGAATAAAGTATAGCATATAATGTCAAAGAAAAAAGCGGAAACCTGTGGATTCCGCTTGAAAGTATGAGTAGGGTCAAAAGTTGAGTGGCATCGAACTGACACCTTTGAAATGTTGCCTCGCGCATGCTTTCGCCCTGGCGACTAGTGCTCGGTCGAGTTCTTTCGCCTTGCACGGAATATTGCCTTTCAAAACTTGTGTGACGATGCGGCCACTGGCTCCGCGCGTGAGGTGAAGTTTCCACTTTGCATCTATGACGATGACGACATGGTTATCGGAATGGGGAATGAGGATGAGTCGCTCGATGCGCTTTGTCTCATCTACTCTTGTCAGGGGATCTTTCTTTGACTTCCGCCTAGTGCCAAGCAGTTTTCCGATCGCGATGTTCACTTCTTTCCACGATTCACTCCTGATGCATTTCGTGCGGTAAAGCGCTATGGTTATCTCTTTGAACAAACGTCGCGAATGTTTGGGTTGCTGCTGCTCTTTTCTGAGTAAAATGCTTACTTCTTCTGCGAGGGCGTTGATGTCGATATGCAATCTGACCTCCTGTTAGGTTGACACGTATGAAGAACTTACCACAAATAATTATAGCACATAAATACTATTAGCACAATATCAAAAAATGGCCATAGATTTAGCCTTTAATAATTATTTAAAAAAGTAAGTTATGTGAGCATCTCTTCAACGACCGCTTTCACGTCGTTACCGTCTGCCCTACCTTTGCACTCCTTCATCACAGCTCCTATGAATTGCCCTAGCTTGCTCTTGTCTATGGTGCCAAGTTCACCCCTTTTTGCTTCTGCGATCTTCTTTATTTCCTCACGAGACATGGTCTCCGGAAGAAATTCTTCAATGATCGCAAGTTCAAGCTTCTCTTTTTGCGCAAGTTCTGGGCGGTTACCTTTCTCAAATTGTTCAGCAGAGTCTTTGCGTTGTTTGACTAGTCGCTTTAGTACGACTATACATACATCATCTTCGAGAATTTCTTGGGGAGTGCGGCGCTCTGAAATTACCTGATTGACGAAGGCGGAAAGTATGCCGCGGAGAACTTCTTTGCGCAGCTCATCCTTGGCACGCAGCGCATCTTTTATCTGGTCTTTGATCTGTTGATATAACATACGCTGATCGGTAAATTAGAATTATATTTGCATATTATACCCCACCAGAACGAATGAGAGAATTTGACTAAATATACAATTGATGCTATTGTTTAGGCGGACTAAAACTTTCTTTGAAAACTTTTTTTAGGAGGTAAAATCATGCTCGATTCCAAAGATAAGCAGTTGCCACGCTTGGCAAAAATACTTGAGGATGGCACTCGCGCGACAGTCGCCGAACTGTTTCAGAAAAGTGACCTTAACGCTCTTACCGAGCTCACCCTCAATTTCTTTCGAGGAAGCATATATGACTACCTCACAGGGCTGCTTAACTCACGTGGGCTATATATGATCCTTACGAAAGTTATCGTGCCCATGGTTGCAGACAGAACAACGATGAGTGAACGAAGAAATGCGAGTGATCGCCGTCAGCAGCAACTGGCGAACGATCGGAGACAAAACTATCTTCCGATTTGTGTTGTGTCGATCGATCTCGATCACTTCAGCCGCGTTAACTCGCAGCTTGGCCACGCGGGCGGAGATAAGGTGCTTGTTGCTGTCGCGAAACTGCTAAAATCATCTTTCCGCGCGAGTGACACTATCGTGAGGAAAGGCGGTGACGAATTTTTCGCGGTGCTTTTGTCTGCACCGAAAGAAGATGTGAAGTTGCACCTCTTGAAAGTGAAAGAAAACTTGCTGAAGTACGATTTCGGATTCCGGCAGGAAAACGGCGAACCGCTTCAGCTCCAGATAACTTTCACGTGGGATGTTATTGAGGTGAACACCTCAGAAGGTCTTGGGGTTGTCCTGAGTGATGCAATGAAGCGCGCAGACGAGGAAATGATGCGCAAAAAAAGTAAAAGGGAGGAATAACGAACAATTTATTGATCAACACGAGAGGCCAGAAATGGCTTCTTTTTTTATCGACATAAAACCTCGTACTCCGTGCGTGGGTGTCTTATTTTGTTGACCCAAGGAAGGCATGATACCATAACAGCATGGAAACGATTCTTCTCATTGTTGTTGGAATATTCGCGGGGGGCGTAATTGCATGGTTTCTGCTCTTAAGACAGAAGGCCGATGCACCAAAGGAAGATACACAGGGTATGATAATGCTCCAACAGCAGATGGCGGCCCTTACGACACAACTCGACTCGAAGTTGAATGAATCTCGGCGCGATATGACCGAGGCCGTTCGCACTCAATTTTCAGAATCGCAGAAGCTCTTGCGCGAGATAAACGAGCAGATGAACAAAAGCCTTGTTGATGTCGCGCGCGAACAGACCAAGACCAATGAATCTACGACGCGGTTCATGGCCATAGCCGAACAGCTTGCAAATCTCGAAAAGGTGCTCAAACATCAAAAGCAAAGAGGGAACTTGGGCGAAGCCTCACTTGAGCTCATCCTTTCCAATATTTTGCCGCCTGGTGCATATAAGATGCAGTACGAATTCGCCAACAAGGAGAAAGTCGACGCAGTCATCGTCACCAAAGAAGGGATCATCCCAGTGGATGCAAAATTCTCTCTCGACAACTATAACCGCGTCACGATGGCAATAGACGACAGAGAGCGCGAAGAGCTTGAGAAAGAATTTAAGAACGATCTCAAGAAACGTATCGACGAGACCTCAAAGTACATCAAGACTGAGGAGGGGACATTGCCTTTCGCATTCATGTTTATCCCAGCAGAAGGAATCTATTATGACCTGCTTGTAAACGAAGTCGGAGCAGTTAAGGTGAACACCCGCAATCTTATCGACTACGCTTATAACGAAAAGAAAGTGATCATCGTCTCACCGACCACCTTCGCGGCGTACCTACAGTCTGTGCTCTATGGCTTTAAAGCTTTCAAGATAGAAGAAAGCGCAAAGGATATCATTAAGCGTGTCGACGAGCTCGGCAAGCACTTGAAGGCATATGAAGACTTCATGGGACGCCTTGGGAATTCCCTCGGCACGACAGTAAACCATTACAATGCTGCGTACAAGGAGCTTGGTAAAGTTGACAAGGACGTCACACGCATCACAGGCTCTACTCCTGGACTAGAGGCGAATCTCCTTGAAAAACCGCTTGTAAGCGAGTAGGTATAGTATTTGAGAAATACGTAATCATGCGTACTATAATAATTGGGTTATTTTTCTAAATATCTCTTTGTGTGACACAATATAATCTGTTGCGAAGCTCCTGTGATACCCCGTTTATACTGGTCGGAGCGAGCGAGGGTAGGGCTCTGCCCAGGAGAGGTTCATTTGTTCCGGAATTAGACTCGGCTTTTGTCTGATGCGCGAGTAATGTCCCTCGTTCACGGAAAAACAACCGAAACGAGGCAGAGAGAGAAAAAGAAGTGAGATGGTTGAACGAAAAGGAAGAACATCGAGGTGCTTCGCGACGATCAGTTTCGATACGCTTCCTTTTTGTTTAAATATTGAATTTAGCGATAGGGCACACAAGGTGTCTTTGACTTTCATATTCAGTTTTGTTTAACCAAAAATCAAGGTAAAATAAGCCGAATAAAGTTATGGCAAACTTAAGACAAGTATTATATGCGTGGCGCGACAGCGAGGCTTCTAAGCGTGGTGTTGACCTTTTTCGTATACTCCCGAACAGCGCTATTGATGAGATAGTTAAAGCACTCCCAAGGACCAAAGAAGAGCTTACTTCCGTAAAAGGTATCAAGGATGCGAAGTACAACCATTTTGGCAAAACAATATTAGCTCTCGTCGATGAGCATATGCCTGGGGGAACTCTACAAACTGCAACACCAAAAACAGTACATAAGCCAGAAGATAGATTTGTAAGAGCATTTCCAAAACAAGAAGAAACTATTTTTTCTGTCAGTTCATATTTGGATGTCGTTAACAATGCGCTCTGGCGTCTATCTGCGCGAGTAAAGGGCGAAGTGATGAGTTGTAAGGTGCAGGGTAGTGCTATCTATATGAGTATCAAAGATTCGAAGGACGAAAGCGTCATGAACGTATTCATGTGGCTTACGGACTATGAAGTATCCGGAGTCGAGATGTCAGAAGGCTTGGAGGTAATTGTCGAGGGTAAAAGCGAGATATACAAACCCTCAGGTCGCTTCAGTTTCCGCGCACAAACGCTCGAGCTCGTGGGTGAAGGAGCATTGAAGGCCCAATATGATGCCTTAAAGAAAAAGCTCACACTTCTGGGTGTATTTGACTTGGGGCGCAAACGCCCACTTCCAGAATTTCCTGAACGCATTGGGCTCATCACTTCGAAGACTGGTGCCGTCATCCATGATTTTCTCAACAACCTCGGTAAGTATGGATATGCTGTAAAATTTTTCAATTCACGAGTTGAAGGAGCAAGTGCGGTTAAGGACCTACTGCAAGCTTTGAAATATTTTAAAGATAATCAGAACAAACAGCCCATAGAAGTATTGGTACTTATCCGCGGCGGCGGCTCGCTTGAAAGTCTGCAAGCGTTCAATAGCGAGCTTGTTGTGCGGGCTATACAAGACTTTCCAGTGCCTGTGATATGCGCAATTGGTCACGACAAAGACGTTCCGCTCGCGCAACTCGTCGCGGATTTCGCTCCGTCAACGCCGACAGCCGGAACTGCACTTTTGAACGAGTCTTGGAGTAGGGCAGGATCTGAGATAAAAATAGCAGAACGAGCTATCTTTGGTGTCATGAATAAGAGAATTTTTGAGATAAAAGTAGAGGCGAAAGAAAGCGAAGCATTTCTTATGAGTTATTTTTCCACAATTCTTGCTACATTTCAAAAGCACGCCGAGGCACTCAAAGCTTACGTTCCACTTCTAGGAGCAACACTCGAACGCATGAAGAAAGAGTCAGAAGACACGCTTCGCCTCACTGGCGCTCGTTATCAGAATGCACTCAGTAAAATGGATGAACTCCTGAAGCGTATCGCGCTCGAGATCGAGGCCCACAACCCCTTGCGACAACTTAAACTTGGATATAGCATCCTTTCACAAAGAGGCATGGTGCTGCGTTCCGTAGAAGGGAAGGAGGTAGGAGAGCATTTTGAAGCGCGCCTATCGGATGGTACACTTGGCGCAGTCATACAGAGCATCAATAAATAGCCAATACATATATGCCAAAAAGTAATACAAATCTCACTGACACAATAAAAAAACTGCGCTCCATAACCGAATGGTTCGAGACACAAGACGAAATAGATGTAGAAAAAGGCCTTGAGCGCATCAAAGAAGGTGCAGAGCTTATCAAGGCGAGCCGTTCACGTCTCAAGGAACTTGAGAATGAATTCGAAGAGGTCAAAATTAAGCTCGAAAGCGAAGAATAGTTTATGCGTGGTAGAATATCACACAAGCACTTTTTTATGAGGCGAGGCGGGCTGTTTCTCGCTTCACTTTTATGCTTTTTTTTCTCTTCCACTCTAGCGTATGCTGAAGAAAAGATTGAGACATTTTCCTCTCATATCACCATTAGCCAGAACGGTAGTATCTCTGTTCAAGAAGAGATCTTATACAACTTTAGTAAAGACCGGCATCACGGCATCATCCGCGTTATACCACTTGTTTATAAGCCGGTGGGTTCTGACTATGAATCTAAAATGGAGATATCTAGTATCTCAGTAACCGATGGGCACGGAAACTTAAAACCTACTTCCTATGATAAGGGCGGAAATGCAGTATCCCTAAAGATCGGTGATCCAGATGAACTGGTTACGGGAGAGCAGTTCTATGTCCTGCGATATACAATCTGGGGAGCCATTTCGGCAGGATTAACTAGCGACACACTTTACTGGAATGCAACCGGAAATTCTTGGCGAGCTCCTATCGATCGAGCTCGTATTGATGTAGTTCTGCCGCAACCGCTACGGCTTTCTCGGATATCATTTAATTGTTATGTCGGATTCCACACAGATCCATGTGATGCGACATCGACGCAAATGACTGCTATCGGCACTGTGAATATGGTTCGTTTCGACCATCATATATTAATTAAAGGTGAGGCATTTCGCGCAAGGGTCGAAATACCCAAAGGCATCATTCTTTACACACAGGCTCCAGGTCAAGAAAAGAAAACCTACACGGCGGGAAGTGGTATTGTAAAATGGTGGCAGAAACCTTTTATCGACCTCTCCTTGTCTTTCCCGTTCTTTGTATTTGCTGGCATGTACAGTCTGTGGTTCGGACAAAACGATAAGAAAAAAAAGAAGGGCTGGGTCAACAAGAAGAATAGCTCAAACAAAGAATTGTTCGCAAATTCTCGGGCGACATATTTCATCGCAGGAATGGTACTAATGTTTCTTTCGTTCTATATTACCGCATGGAACATCGGAATACTTGGTTCGGGTTTAGTTATATTTTGCTTTGGATTCTTATACGGAAATAGAAAATAACAAAAAGTATGGAGGTTTATAATTAGTAATTTAATAATCTTATGGAAAACGACGTAACACAAAGGCTTGCAACGCTTGAAACAAAAATAGACGCGATCTATCTTTCAGTAGAAAAGACGAGAAAATATTTCTTTTGGACGATGATCGTCACACTCGTGCTTTTCATCGTTCCGCTTATTGGACTTGTCTTTGCCATCCCAACGTTTATGAGTGGATATATAGGAGGAATGGATAATGCAATGATCGGACTATAGTCTCTGTGAGCTTCTTGGATGTTTGGATGCGGTCATTTTCGAAAAATGCTATAATTTAATCATGAATGAAATACCACCAAAAAATCCCGAAAATAATGTTTCAGAACTTGAACTGAGAAAACAAGAGCTAATAACTTTGGCGAACGAGCTTTGGCAGAATGGAGAAACTTTTCCGTTTTCTGGGGTGGATGAGGTCTCATATGCAAAGATGAAGACTTGTGAAGGAGAAGATGAGGGTTTTACTATGCCAATAGATGATATTATTTTACAACTTGAGAATCAAGGTATGAAGGTTGTAGTGAGTTCAAGAGGAAATATTCACATTTTGCCCGCAGGGAGTAATAGCAACATAAATGACAGTATATTGCCTGACAGTATATTGCCACGTCATCTTAAGGTCACTGAGGGGATGAATGAGCAGCTTAAGACCTTAATACTTGAATCTAATTTTTTGAACGATTTCTACATTTCTGCGAAAAGACAATAATGGAGCATAATCATATATTCCAGTGTCGCTGGTCTCGAGGTCGTGCTAAGTGCTTTTTTCTCAATTGATATTTCACAAACGCTTCACCAATAAAAGCTATTCTTAATTGATTAGTATTTTTTGCTAGAGTGAGTATGAAAAAAACATCGAGTTTGTGCAAGCGAAGGTTAAAAAAGTAATGGATGAATTCAAGTATGGCGCATTCATTATCGGCACAAGCAAGAAGAAAGAACCAACAGAAAACGAGCGATCGCGATCGGTCTCTCTGAAGCGAGGTCACAGGGCAAGAAAGTGCCTCAAAAACGATAGTATTCCTCAATCTCACCCCAAAATACTGTATAATTGATCCATGAGACCAAACATGACACCAAAAGACAAAATATTTTTAACAGTAAGTATTATTTCTTTCTCCTTTCTATTGGGAATGGGAATGATTGAGAGAAATTATCTTAGAGAGCGCAATGACGGGAAACCGCTTGTTTGCGCGTCTGATGCACAGATATGCCCTGACGGAAGTGCTGTATCTCGCACCATCCCCAGCTGCACATTCGAGCCGTGTCCTGTGGTAAGTCATGCAACTACAACTCAAACCGTCTCTGGTCAGGCCACTGCGACTCCAGTACACGGAAGCGGGTCTGGAAGTATATGTAGTATGGAAGCAAAAATATGTCCAGACGGTACAGCGGTCCGCCGCAGCGGCCTAAAGTGTGAATTTGCAACGTGCGAGAATCCGCCGCCCGCTACAACTAGAGGAACCTCAGGTGCATGTAGCAAAGATAGCGATTGCGCTCTAGGATACTCTTGCATCGATCCATCACCGATCGCTCGCGAAGGTTATGGGAATTTGATGTGTTGGAAAAATGGATCACCACGGCCTATCTGTCTTTCGGGTGAAACGCGCATTGCAACTCCTCGTGGTGAGAAATTGGTCAGAGATATTATTGAGGGAGATATCGTGCTGAGCGTCGATAATGAAGGAAGGGTTGTTTCTGTGCCCGTGCGCATCTCGGCACACACACAAGCTCCATTCGATCATCATGTCGTTGACCTGATACTTCTCGATGGAAGAGAGCTAATCGCCTCACCGGGGCATCCACTTTACGACGGCAGAAAATTGGGAAGTCTTAACGCAGGGGATACTATCCTTGGGGTGAGCATAATCTCAGCAACACTTCAAAAATATACTGAACAATATACATATGACATTCTCCCCGCGAGTGATACAGGTATGTATTTTGCAAACGGCATACTGCTGCGTTCGACCTTAACAAAATAACCCGCTCACATCGGATCGGATCATTTCACTGCTTTGAGAAAATGGAATTTTGCCTTGGGGAGTCATAATCAGAAATGCTCATATCCGAACTGCATTTGCGAACTCTTAACTCATTGTAAGGGGTGAGCGGTAAAAATAACAATCAGACCGTTTCAACCACCCATACTTTTGGATCAACGCTTGCATGTGACCACAGCCCCACTACTTCTACAGTAAGCTCAGGGTCAATTTCGTGTACAAGCACCTTTGTTGTTTCTACGTCGCCCGTGATACATGTGTGGTGAGCCAGAGAGTCGACAGGATTTCCGGCACAGTCATCGTGACCGACAACAGACACGACACGAGAACCATGGTTCTTGATCGATATTTCAAGCTTACGTTTAAGCCACGAGCGTTGTTCTTCGGTCATGTTGAGCTCGAACGCGTCCATTCCAGGTTCTGTAATAGAATCGATAAAGTCGAGTCCATAGGTTTCCTTCATCCATTCGATGGTTGCGCCGACCGAACGTCCATCCATGCAATTGATAGTTGTACCGAATTTGAGATCAGAGTGAGACATATAAATAAGTTAGTGTTGATTGAAAAAGTATACCCTGCTTACAAAAAAAGAAAAGGCCTCGTCACGTGGACGAGGCCTAATTTAAAGTACGAAAATCAGATCGATCAGCTTTATTGAACAGATAAGGTCGTGTTGTCACTACTCCGGCGACTTGGATGCACATCACCTGTATCTGTGTTGCGACGGCAATAGATTCGTGTCGCATGCGGATGGTCGTTTACCGGCCGCAGTTCGTCCAGGCTTTTTATGCATACACCGCCACCCAGACGGACTTTAAGCGAATCTAGCTCAGCATTCGCTGCAGAATCGACATAGATAGCATTTCCGCGATGAATAACGATGTTTTGCGCACCCTCGACTGCGTCATGAAAGAAATGCATGTTCGATCCGACAAGCGGACGCTTCAAGTGTACGTGCAGAACTTCATCGATTAGTTCAGTTTGCCCGATCGGATTTCTGAACAGATTCACTGCGACATTGAACACACCAGGATGGGGATCAAGATCGCGACGGTAGGCTATGCAGGCACCATAGATACGCAAGATAACTTCCAGCAGGAATGCAGCGATGACGCCATGGATAATCTCACCATGGACTGCACTGACTGCGAAGCCGGTGGTGAAGACCGCAAACTCTTGTTCGCCCATCTTACGGAACTTGTTCCACACGGTTGGCCAGCAAAGGCTACCAGCTGTGACCGCAATGATCGCGCCAAGACCCGAACGTGGCAAATGGTTGATCACTTCTCGTGTTACCGGAAGAGCGACATACATGGCGACAAGGGTGCCACTGACCGCTCCTGCCCATAAGGTTTTTGCTCCCAAGACTGTGTTAAGGGTTGACTTGAGGCCACCCCAAATGTGAGTAAGCGAATGAAAGCATGCACCCAACATGTTGGCGATACCAATGGTGCGAAGCGTCTGATTGAGGTCACTTCTACGGCGGTACGGATCTTTTGCATCGATACCACGAGCAGTGAGTGTAGCCTCAAGTGCATCAACCAAGAGCAATGATCCACCAAACCTGATGATCGTATCAAGATTATCCGATTGAGACATAGCATCGATGAACGCACCGAAATGCGGAAGTTCAAAGCCTTGGCTAAATGGATTATTCGGAAGCTGAACACAAAACTGCGGATCAAGCTTGAGCAGGTAGCTCATCAAAAGTGCGTACATAGCTGCAATTGCTTGCGCAGGCAGGACGCTGTAAACCATTTTGCAAAAACGAGAGATCTTAACGATTGTGCGTTCAGGCGTACCGTCACTCTGCTTAGATCTATCCTTGCCTAGCCAGAGCATGAAAACAAGGAACACTAGTGTTGATACACCAATGAAGAGTACCTTACTGTTTGCTTCCGCGAAGCGATGAGATGCTTCAATGAAGATACTCCAAGCGGTAGCGTCGATCTTCAAGAGCTCGATATTGAGACCGAGTGGATCCCAAGAATGCTTCTCGACGAAAGGGATACCGTAGAATATGACGATCACACCCACGGCAAGAGAGAAGCCGATCCACGCCATCATCGATTCTGAAACCCCATGAGAGGCTACCGATGCATACTTTGCAAGACCAAGACGCCCAGCTATGTACAGCACAACACCGATGAAAAAGACGATCGGTAACGTGAGCATAAAGCCAAGAGTCGGGTCACCGTGACCGAGTCCATCGACAAGTTTTGCGATGAAGTAGGACAATGCCGCAGCTGCACCGCAGACACCGAGGTGGGAACCTCCACGAAGACATGCGACCCAAGTACCGATGATCGCCGACATGATGCCGGCCATAAGCGGTGCGTGAGAGAGTGATGCGATAGTGAGAGCAAACACAAGGGCAACGAACGAAAGCGCAAAACCTGCAGGCAGGTCGTAGCGCAACCAGCGAAGTCCTTGAAGGCCGTTAACAGGAGTTAAATCTCGCGGTGGGTTGAAGTAGTTGATTACTTTTTTGGTCAGACTTTGATTGTGGTCCATTTTTCCTCTGCTTTCGTTTCGGTTATCTAAGTTTATCTATATGAGCAGGGCTGTGTCTGCTCAGCATTTCGCCGAGGAGACAAATATGAACATTGAGCAGCCCCGGAGACTGAGTTTCTTGCCTTCCACTTTACAAGAAAGAGGGAAGGAGCGCAGACTCCGAGGTTGTTATTTTGATCGATCTGATTGTCAAAGAACTCATGCGAACTATATGCGTGAGCGCATACGTCCGAAGGAGAGTTTTAGGGAGGCCACAAGTCATTGTGGTCGCGATACAGCTATCCTTCGGGCATACGTCTCCAAGGAGGAATACTCCTTCATGAACGTAGAACGTATAATTTTGAAACAGCAGTTGAGA